>CAZSUR010000230.1:0-1551 GCA_964610075.1 uncultured Lachnospiraceae bacterium | reverse complement strand
TGATATCCGCAGGATCGAATTCCGCCGTGCGATCCTTTCCCTCGTACCATCTTCTGCCGGATGCGCCTCTGCCCGAGCCTGCATACTGACGCTCGCCGCAGCGGAAGCAGTATTCCGCGCTGTCGTCAAGCTCGGTTCCGCATCTAAAGCATTTCTTCATATATTAACCTCCGTTTTTCGCCGCACAAGCGGCACAAATCAAGTTTAAAATCCATCGGGAGTCAAACGACTCACCGAAATTTCTCACCTTATTTTCTCGTCACAAGCACCGAAAAGCATAAAGGTCACAGCTATGCAAAAGGAGAGCAGAAAGCTCTCCTTGCAGATCGAAAATCAGTCGAGTGTGCGAAGATACTCCATGCATCTTCTTGCCTCGTCGAGGCCGTTCGGGGTGAGCGTTTCGCTTTCGACTACCATGGGAAGTCCGAGCGATATAGCCTTCTCTCTCACCGCCTTAACGGGAGCAACTCCCTCTCCGAGAGGACGTCCGGCATTCTTTCCATCGCCGTCCTTCAGATGTATAACGCTCACGCGCTTGCCGAGACGATCGAGCGTTGCAAGCGGATCAACTCCGGCAACGAAAGCCCAATACGTATCGATTTCAAAGCCGAGCTTTGTGCGATTTTCAAGCTCTGTATGAACGACCTGTCCGTCGTCGTTCTTCATGAACTCGATAGCATGGTTGTGATAAAGGAGATTAAGTCCTGCAGCCTCAACCTTCGGCTGGATCTTATTCACCTCTTCGATAAATGCGTCTACCTTATCCGCGCTCGAAACATCGAGCCACGGAATGATGATGTTCTCGCATCCGATAGCCTTTTCATACTTTATTATCTCGTCGCAATCCTTTGCAAGCTCGTGGAAGCCCGTGTGAGTTCCGGAAACTCTGAGACCGTAGTGGTCGATCATAGCCTTGAACTCCTCTGCGGGTATCCCGAAAAATCCGGCAGGCTCAACAAACTTATAGCCGAGCTTTGCCACCTCGCATAAGGTCTTATCCATATCCTTTTCAGCAGAATCACGCACGCTGTAAAGCTGCAATCCGTATTCCATAAAATTACCTCCCATGCCGGATCCTATATCCGCATTTTATATACTCATCTTAATTTTAAGATTCAGTATTTATTCCGTTTCGCCGACGCAGTCCGCGTACGAACATATTACCTACTATATTATAACTCAAAAGGATTATTTTTTCAATACAATCGGCGATTTTTTATCAATTTCCGGCTACCTTTTCGCGCCGATGCCGAAAAATCGAAGCTTTTGCTATTGACTTTAGGAATTTTATCAAGTATAATAAGTTAGTTGAAAACGAATGTTTTCTCCTTACCGCAGGCAATCGTCCGGCGGTCTTATGTCCATAAGGAGGTGTAAAAATGGAAAAGAACAACGCATCTTATGAAACTCTGTTCGTTGTTGATCTCAGCAAGGGCGAGGAAAACGTCAAGTCGGTCATTGGGAAGTTCACTTCTCTTATCGCCGAAAACGGTATCGTCAACGAGGTCAACGAGTGGGGCAAGCGCAGACTTGCTTACCCGATCAACGACA
>CAZSUR010000229.1:0-1555 GCA_964610075.1 uncultured Lachnospiraceae bacterium | reverse complement strand
ATCATCGTCAGCAATCCGGTTGATATCATTACCTACGTTTTCACCAAGATATCCGGACTTCCCGAAAAGCAGATAATCGGATCGGGAACGCTGCTTGATACCTCCAGATTGCGCTATATACTTTCAGAGCACTTCAACGTATCGCAGAAGAACATACACGCATTCGTATTCGGAGAGCACGGAGACAGCTCGTTCATTCCGTGGTCGCGCGCACTTATATCCGGCTCGAACATCTATGAGTACCACGATCTCATGAAGCATCACTTCAACGGAAGCGTGCTCGATGAGGAAGGAACTCTTGATTACATACACAAATCGGGCGGAGAGATAATCGCGAAGAAGGGCGCTACCTTCTACGCCGTATCGGTTGCGGTATGCAGACTGTGCGCTATACTCTTCTCGGCTTACGATTCGGTGGTCACGGTATCCTCCATGATGAACGGCGAGTACGGCATCGAGGACGTGTGCCTCAGCGTTATGACCCTCGTCGGCCCGTCCGGTGTAAAGGAGCGTCTGCCGCTCAAGCTCACCGACGACGAGCTCGCAAAGCTCCATCACAGTGCCGACGTGCTGAAGGACGTTATCAAACAGATAAAGTTATAATTTGATTTTTCGATTTTAAAATATATCTTTAATCTGCCGATATATCGGCAAACGAAAGGATCATCATGAAATACAGCTATTATCCCGGTTGTACCCTGAAAAACAAGGCAAAGGCTCTTGATGCTTACGCCAGAGCATCGGCGGCTCTGCTCGGAATAGAGCTCGAGGAGATAGAGAACTGGCAGTGCTGCGGAGGCGTATATCCTCTCGGCACGGATGAGATCGCAACAAAGCTTTCCTCGGTAAGAGCGCTTAACGCCGCAAAGGAGAAGGGACAGTCGCTTGTCACTCTCTGCTCCGCCTGCCATCACGTTATAAAGCGTACAAATAACGATATCAAAACCTGCGAGGATATGAGATTCCGCGCAAACAATTACCTCAAGCTCGACGAGCCGTACTCGGGCGAGACCGAGGTGCTCCATTTTCTCGAGCTGCTTCGCGACGTCGTCGGGTTCGACACGCTCAAGAGCAAGGTCGTAAATCCTCTCACCGGCAAGAAGATAGGCGCGTACTACGGCTGCCTGCTCCTCCGCCCGGGAAAGGTGCTCGAGTTTGACAATCCCGAGAACCCGAAGATAATGGAGGATTTCATCCGCGCGCTCGGCGCCGAGCCGGTAATATACCCATACCGCAACGAATGCTGCGGCGGATATATATCCCTGAAGCAGAAGGAGACAGCACAGAATATGTGCGATACGATAAAGGAAAGTGCCGAGGGCTTCGGCGCGGATATGCTTATAACAGCCTGTCCGCTGTGTATGTTCAACCTGAACAACGCTCAGAGGACTTCCCTTCCCGTATACTATTTCACCGAGCTTTTGGCTGAAGCACTCGGAATAAAAGAGGAGGTCGTTTTACCGTGAACAGCGTTGAAGAGATCCGCAAGATAAGCAGAGTCAATCCCTACAAATGCATGAAGTGCGGAAAATGCTCCGCCTCCTGCCCGTCGTAT
>CAZSUR010000228.1:0-1690 GCA_964610075.1 uncultured Lachnospiraceae bacterium | reverse complement strand
CCTCGACCGCACGGCGGTAGAACTCGTCAAAGTTCTTTCCGGGAGTTCTTACATCTATGTAGAATACGGTGACATTTACGTCCGGATACTTATCGCGTATCAGCATTGCGTGCTTTGCCGTGTACATACAGCAGATCTTCGAGCAGTAGCTCTTTCCGCGGTTGTCCGAGCATCTGCTTCCGACGCACTGAACGAATACGATCTCCTTAGGAGCCTTTCCATCCGAGAGACGCTCGAGGTGTCCCTTTGTCGGGCCGGCTGCGTTCATTATACGCTCGAGCTCAAGCGAGGTTATTACGTCCTTGCTTTGGCTGTATGCGTACTCATCGTATTTCTCAAGACTTATCGTATCAAATCCGGTAGCCACGACTATCGCGCCGTACTTTTCGGTGATTATCTCATCCTTCTGATTGTAGTCGATCGCTCCTGCCTGGCAGACCTTTTCGCAAAGCCCGCACTTGCCGGTCTTGAACTTAATGCAGTTCTCGCGGTCTATTACCGGAACGTTCGGGATCGCCTGCGCGAAGGGGGTGTATATCGCCGTTCTGTTTCCGAGTCCGCGGTTAAACTCGCTCGGTATTTTCTTTGACGGGCATTTCTCCTGGCAGAGTCCGCAGCCTGTGCACTTCGTGATATCGACGCTGCGCGCCTTTTTGCGGATGTCTACCGTGAAGTCTCCGACAAAGCCGGTGACCTTCTCCACCTCGCTGTAGGTGTATATGTTTATCTTTTCGTGCGCTGCGGCATCGACCATCTTCGGGGTGAGGATACAAGCCGAGCAGTCGAGGGTCGGGAAGGTCTTGTCGAGCTGCGACATTCTTCCGCCGATGCTCGGTGTCTTTTCGACTATATCGACCTCGTAGCCGGCGTCGGCTATATCAAGAGCCGTCTGTATTCCGGCGATTCCGCCGCCGATGATGAGCGCGCGCTTTGTTACGCGGCTCTCGCCCGCTTTAAGCGGAGTGTTGAGGTTTACCTTGGCTATCGCCGCTCTTGCGAGTATTATAGCCTTTTCGGTAGCCTCGTCTATATTCTTGTGTATCCAAGAGCATTGCTCGCGGATGTTGGCGATCTCTACCATGTAGGGGTTTATGCCGGCCTTCTCCGCTGCTTTTCTGAATGTAGCCTCGTGCATACGCGGCGAACAGGAGCATACGACGATGCCGGTGAGCTTCTTATCCTTTACAGCCTCGGCTATTCTTGCCTGGCCGGCCTCCGAGCACATATACTGATAGTCCTCTGCGTGCACGACGCTCGGCTCCTTGGATATGACCTCGACGACCTTTTTAACGTCTACCGTTGCGGCGATGTTAGTTCCGCAGTGGCAGACAAAAACACCAATTCTCTGCACCTTGCTTTACCTCCTGTACTTTCTGAATGCGCTTACAAGCAGCTGCTGCGGAGTTTCGTCGTCGGTGAGCTCCGGTATTTCGTTTGCGGAGAGATATGTCTCGCCGCGACGACGAACCACAAGCTGCCTTGCCGCATCTATAAGCTTTCCGGGGGCTACGTCTCTCGGACAGCGCTCCACACACGCAAGGCACGAGAGGCAGAAGGAAAGCGAACGTGAGCTTGTGAGCGCCTCGATATCTCCGTTAAGGACGTACGAGACGAACTGATGAGGCTTTATATCCATTTCCGGATACGACGGGCAGGAGGCGGAGCATTTTCCGCACTTCATGCATTTGTA
>CAZSUR010000227.1:0-1690 GCA_964610075.1 uncultured Lachnospiraceae bacterium | reverse complement strand
CGTATCATAACCGCCGTCGAAACGACCGAGGTGTTCTTCCGCGAGCTCACACGCGATGAAATAATGCGCTATATCGCCTCCGGCGAGCCGATGGACAAGGCCGGTGCATACGGAATACAGGAAAAGGGCAGAATGTTCGTCTCGCGCATCTGCGGAGACTATTTTAACGTAATGGGTCTGCCGGTGTGCCGGCTTGAGCTGCTGCTGCGCGAGGGCTTCTCGCTCTCCCTCTACGATTTCACATAAAGCAGCGACGCCTCCGCCGATCGCAGGGGCAACACGCGGAGCTCCGCGACACGATGGCGCGGATAATACGCGCACCGTGGGCTCACGAAAGCAAAAGCAGGACTCGGCGTTGGCGCGAGGTGACGATCTCGGCGCACCGTGCCCGACAGCGAGCTGATGCGGCGTAAAACGCACACTCTCCGCGCATATCACGATGTCGCACGGGCAAAATGCCCTCGCGTGGCGAAAGCTCCGTGCAAGCTTATACATACAAACTCGGGCGGATGCCGATTTTCGGGCGCAAAGCCGATTCCGCCGCACGATCACAAACATAAACTCCACCGAAAGGATAAACTACAATTTATGTCAGCCGAACAGTCAAAAATAAGAAACTTTTCAATAATAGCTCACATAGATCACGGAAAGTCTACGCTTGCCGACCGTATACTCGAGTATACGCAGGCGGTCTCCGACCGTGAGATGGAGGAGCAGCTGCTTGACAACATGGAGCTCGAGCGCGAGCGCGGCATCACGATAAAGGCGCGCGCGGTAAACCTGAGCTACACCGATCCGTCAGGTGAAGTCTATTCGCTCAATCTGATAGACACGCCCGGCCACGTTGACTTCAACTACGAGGTATCGCGCTCGCTCAACGCCTGCGAGGGCGCTCTGCTCGTCGTCGATTCGACTCAGGGAGTCGAGGCGCAGACGCTCGCCAACGCCTATCTCGCAATAGAAAGCGACCTCGAGATCGTGCCGGTCATAAACAAGATAGACCTGCCGTCCGCCGACGTCGAACGCGTACGCGCCGAGATCGAGGATATCATCGGTGTTCCGGCAGAGGGCTGCCCGGCTGTCTCGGCAAAATCGGGGCTCAACATCGACTCGGTGCTCGAAAAGATAGTATCAGACGTGCCGGCTCCGACGGGAGATCCGTCAGCTCCGCTTAAATGCCTGATCTTCGACTCATACTACGACTCATATCTCGGAGTTGTCGTATATATAAAGGTCATTGACGGCACGGTAAAGGCAGGAGACAGAATACTCATGATGCACACCGGCAAGGAGTTCGAGGTGGTCGACGTCGGAGTTATGTCACCGTTCGGCTTGACCAAGCGCCCGGCGCTTTCGGCAGGCGAGGTCGGATATCTCACCGCGAGCATCAAGAACGTATCGGACACGCAGGTGGGCGATACGGTGACCTCCGCCGAGGGTGGTATCTCCGAGCCGCTCCCCGGCTTCCGCAAGGCGGTTCCGATGGTATTCTCCGGAATATATCCTGCGGACGGAGCGAAGTACTCGGATCTGCGCGACGCGCTTGAAAAGCTGCAGCTAAACGACGCCGCACTCTCCTTTGAGGCGGAGACCTCGGCTGCGCTCGGCTTCGGCTTCCGCTGCGGCTTTTTGGGACTGCTGCACATGGAGATAATTGAGGAGCGCCTTGAGAGAGAGTTCAACCTCGATC
>CAZSUR010000226.1:0-1698 GCA_964610075.1 uncultured Lachnospiraceae bacterium | reverse complement strand
CCCGAAAAGCCTGATTTTACAAGCTTTCCGGGCATTTTTTACTTTATTCCCACTCTATGTCGGCGCTCCGAGGCATACTTGAGGAGTATGTCGTGTAGCATTATATTTTGATCGAGGATCACCGCGATGCGCGCAAAGCTTTGGCGCACCGCGGTGATCTTTTGCGCTCGCGTGCCGCTCCATCAGCACTTGACACGGGATTTCGGTAGTAATATAATTATATTAACGGTAAATAAACGATCGGCTCTCGCCGCCGCGCTTGGCGCAAGGCAAGCCGCTTGCGTAAAGGAGATTCTAAGTATGAGAAAAGATTTTGGAGCAAAAACATGGATGTATCCGCTTCCCGTGCTTATCGTCGGAAGCTATGATGAGAATGGAGCAGCAGACGCGATGAACGCCGCATGGGGCGGTATATACGATACGAATCAGGTTATTTTGTGCCTAAGCGAAGGACACAAAACGACAAAGAATATAAAGGTGTCCGGAGCCTTTACTGTAGGTATTGCCGATGCGAAGAATCTGGTGGCTTGCGACTACGTAGGACTTGTTTCCGCAAACGATACGCCGGATAAGCTTGCAAGATCCGGCTTTACCGTCGAGAAAAGCAGCTTTGTGTGCGCGCCGGTGATAAACGAGCTTCCGATGACCCTTGAATGTAAGCTCCACGGTTTTACCGCCGACGGAAACATCATCGGTGATATAGTAAACGTCAGCGCAGATACGAGCGTGCTCGACGAAAACGGCATGATAGACCCCGCAAAGCTTTGCCCGATAACCTACGATCCGGTAAACCACAAGTATATACAGCTCGGTGAGACGGCGGGCAACGCCTTCTCGGACGGTAGTAAGCTTAAATAAGGAGAAGTCTCAAGTGAAGGTACTTATGATAAACGGAAGTCCGCGCAAGGGTGGAAATACCGCGATGGCGCTCGCGGAGATGGAGCGCGTATTCCTTTGCGAAGGGATAGAATGTCGCACGGTCGAAATCGGAGGCATGGACGTGCGCGGATGCGTCGCCTGCCGAAGCTGTTACGACAGCGGACGTTGCGTTTTCGATGATATAGTAAACGAGCTCGCGCCCGAGTTTGAGGCATGCGACGGACTTGTCGTCGGCAGCCCGGTATACTATGCTGGCGCGAACGCGACCCTTTCCGCATTCCTCACCCGACTTTTTTACAGCACGAGCTTTGATAAGACGATGAAGGTAGGTGCCGCCGTTGTTGCGGAGCGCCGCGGAGGGCTTTCCTCCACCTTTGACGAGCTGAACAAGTTCTTCACCATATCCGGTATGCCGGTCGCCTCCGGTCAGTATTGGAACAGCGTGCACGGAGGCAAGCCCGGAGATGCCGCGGAGGATGCGGAGGGACTCCAGTCGATGCGTACGCTTGCGCGAAACATGGCGTTTTTGATGAAGAGCATCGCTCTCGGCAAAAAGGAGTACGGGCTTCCCGAAAAGGAGCCGAGGGTGGCAACGAATTTTATAAGATGAGCTCTTTTTTATCCGGAAAAGGAGAATGACCTGCATGAAAAGGATCGTAAAAATCTTTATTTCGGCTTTGGCGGCGAGCATATTGCTCTCGTCCTGCGCGAGCGACACCTCCGAGCTTATAGTCGTACATAAATCGGGCGCGACGACCTCGGGCGACGTTGACGTCACCTATGTCGAGGAGACGACTACCGATCACAATGATGAGACCG
>CAZSUR010000225.1:0-1725 GCA_964610075.1 uncultured Lachnospiraceae bacterium | reverse complement strand
GCCGTAGAGCGAGCGTTCCTCGTCGCAGATAGCTGCAGCCGGGCATTTTTCGGTGCGTGCGATTATCTTAAATCCGTGCGGCGCCGTTTTCACGAAGTCGGTATGGCTCATCCAGCAGATGCTATCCTTCGGCACTCCGTCGAAAAGCATATTCTGCTCCACCGAAACGAGAGTTTTACCGTATTCGCTGCTGTTTTCAGCCGAGGTTATCTCTCCGCCTGCCATATACGCCATGAGCTGATCGCCGTAGCATATTCCGAGGATGGGTATTCCGGCATCGAGCACCGCCGGATCGTAATGCGGCGAGCTTTCGTCGTAAACGCTGTTGGGACCTCCGGTAAAGATTATGCCCTTATATCCGATATCCTTTATCTCGGACACGGTTATTCTGTTATACGGCTTTATTTCGGCATATACCTGTTCGCTTCGTACCCGGCGGGCAATGAGCTGATTGTACTGCCCTCCGAAATCCAAAACAAGAATTTTATCCATTACCGTTACCTCTTTTCTCGGCAAAACAAATTGGCTACAAAAAACGGGGGTGCTTCAATGTATAAACATTCAAAGCTCCCCCCTGCTATTAATAAGGTATTATACTATTTTTTTCGGATTTTGTCAACTGTCATACCGCAGGATTTAAAAAAAATTTCCAAATCTCCGAGTCTTTTGATGTTTCCGAAAAAACTTCTTTGTGATGCGCGCCGAGCGGTGCTTATTTCAGCACCGATACGGCGTCGCTTATCTTCTTTTCAAGTGCCTCGTTTCCGTATTTGTCCACTTCAGCCTTGCTCTTTTCCTCATGTGTGAGGCAGCCTGCACCTCCGATGCAGCCTCCGACACACGCCATGCCCTCGATAAAGTTGCCGTCGAGCACGCCTTTTCCGAGCTTCAGCAGAGCTGTGCGGCACGCCTCGATCCCATCGCAGACCACCGGCTTTATATCGAAGTCGATGTTCTGCTCCTTCATCGCTTGAACGGTAGCGTCGGTGAGTCCTCCGCTGCGCGCGAATATTCTTCCGAAATAGGATGCGTTGTTAAGCACTCCCTCCTCAAGCGAGGCGATGTCTATATCACGGCTGTCAAACAGTGCCTGAAGCTCCTCGAAGGTGAGTACGGTGTCGACGTACTTCTTCACCTCGTCAAGCTGCACCTCTACCTTTTTAGCCGTGCACGGGCCGATGAATATGACCTTTGATCCGGGCGAGGTTTTCTTTATGTACTTTGCCAGAACAGCCATAGGAGACATATTTCCGGAGATATACTTCTCAAGCTGCGGGAATGTCGATTTTATGTAGTTAACAAACGCCGGGCAGCACGAGCTTGTAAGCACACCCTTTTCGGCAAGCTCACGCGCCTCCGCCATCGCCACCATATCGGCGCCGAGAGCCGCCTCGACAACGTCGTGGAAGCCGAGCATTTTAAGTCCGGTGACCACCTGACCGAGCTTCGCATACGAGAATTGGCTCGAGATCGACGGTGCTACCACAGCATATACCTTGCTGCCTCCGTCATTCAAATTGCGGCTGCTCTTTTTGAGTATCTCTATCGCATCGATAAGGTAGGATTTATCCATTATAGCACCAAACGGACACTGATAAACGCATGCTCCGCATTGGATGCACTTATTGTTGTCGATAGTTGCCGCCTTGTCCTCGTTCATCGAAATAGCCTTGATCTTGCAGGCGTTCTCGCAGGGGCGCTTGCGGCTGACTATCGCGGTGTACG
>CAZSUR010000224.1:0-1738 GCA_964610075.1 uncultured Lachnospiraceae bacterium | reverse complement strand
TTGCTGTATACCTTTATCTAACCGAGATAAGCTGACGCAGTGTGATGATGTGCTGAGTCGATCTCAAATCGGACGTTGTGGCTCTGTGCGGCGATTATGCCGAGCAGCTCGGCTACTCGGGACTGAGCTTTGTCTGCGGAGATATAAACGATTTCGAGCCGGAGCGTGAGCCGGATATGGTGATATCCCTCCACGCGTGCGATATCGCAACCGATATAACGCTTGCAAAGGCTGTAAAGAGCGGAGCGAAGCTGATATTCTCGACTCCGTGCTGCCATCACGAGATGATGGGGCAGATGAACGGCGGCTCCGATCTTGAGGGCAAGCTCGATGCCGTGACCGACTATCCGCTGCTAAAGCAAAAGCTGTGCGATGCTCTCACCGACGGAATGCGCTGCGAGCGCCTTTATTCCGAGGGCTATAAGGTGAGCGTGACAGAGCTGATCGACCCGGACGAGACCCCGAAAAACCTGATGATACGGGCTATATTCTCCGGTCGTCGCTCGGACGAGGAGTATAGAGAGCTGCTCGCAAAATACGATAAAAGATGCGAATATGCCGGAGTTCATCCATATCTTGACAAGCTGCTCGAGCGCAGATGACGCGTCGAGGCTTTAGATGCAACATTCACGTAGGAGAAAACGATTATGATAGGAATTGGCGAAAAAATAAGAAAATACAGAGAGCTTAAAGGCATTTCGGAGGAGGTATTGGGACAGTATCTCGGCGTCTCCTGCAAGGACGTTATAAAATGGGAGAACGGCGAGGAATATCCGCCCTTTGAGACGATAGCCGCAATGGCTGACTATTTCGATGTTACGACCGACGATCTTTTCTGCATGGAGAGCTTCGATCATGACTACAAGATAAGAGCGTATCTTGAGAGATTTCAGGAAAATATAGCCTCGGGCAATCTCCGCGATGCCATCGGCACCATGCGCGAGGGGCTCGTGCATTTTCCCGGAAATTATCAGTTCAAGTGTATGCTTATGTACTCGCTTTACCTCTACTGCGACCGTCCGTCTGCGGTGAAGCACTATTCGCCGGAGATACTCGGTATATACAAGGACATCCAGGAGAATTGCACCGAGGACTCGATACGCCTTGAGGCGAAGCGACTTCTATGCCTGCACTATTACGAGGATCTGCACGAGGTGGACGCAGCAAGGGAGATAGCGAGAACTCTGCCGGAGCGCAAGATATCGCGCGAGGACATGATGCCGGTCGTATCCGAGGGAGAGGAGAAGCTGATCGCGCTCCAGAAGAATATAGCCTCGTATGCAAATCGGCTTGCAGACTCGATAATAAGCTATGCCGAGTACGCTCACGGAGGGCGCGCGAAGGATCGCCTCGCGCTCTACGAGCTTGCCGAGCATATCCGCGGCACGGTATATTCGAAGGGCGATTATTTTGAGGCTGCGCCCGAGCGCTTCGAGGCGCTGAAGGAGTTAGCGGTGCTCTACGTCACCGGAGGGGACGGAGAGGAAGCGATGGACTGCCTCGAGCTTTTGGGCGACTGCGCGGTGGATTACGATTCGCTTGAAAACATTTCCCAGCACGTCTCTCCGCTGCTGAATCGCCTGCGCTTCAACAAAGCGCGTGCGGACTATCCGAAGGAGGGCGGAGGCAAGCGCATGAGCGATATTCTGCTTGAGGACGTACTCACGATGCGCTGCTTCGAGAGCCTGCAGTACGATGAGCGCATGACGGCGCTTTGCGAACGGTTAAAGTCCGTAAA
>CAZSUR010000223.1:0-1794 GCA_964610075.1 uncultured Lachnospiraceae bacterium | reverse complement strand
ATTACGGCGATGAACATTACCAGATACTTGTATCTGTAATAGCCGTAGTTTATCGCTATCTTGCCGAGGCCTCCGCCTCCGATTATTCCGCTCATCGCGGAGTAGCCGAGGATGGTGGTGATGGCTATCGTTGCGTTCGATATAAGCGACGGTACGCTTTCGGGAAGCATTACCTTCCATATTATCTGGAGGGGAGATGCGCCCATGCTCTGCGCCGCCTCGATTATGTTCGGGTCTACCTCGCGCAGGCTTCCCTCGACAAGTCGTGCGATGAACGGGAACGCCGCAATGACGAGCGGGACGATAGACGCCGTTGTTCCGACCGCAGTTCCGACTATAAGACGGGTGAGAGGGAACACCATTATCATAAGTATCAAAAACGGTACCGAGCGGAGAAGATTGATTATCACGTTCAGCGTGTGCATCAGCCACTTCGGCAGGGGAAGAACTCCGTTCTTTTCGCCGGCGACAAGCAGTACGCCGAGCGGAAGTCCTATTATCGCTGCAAACAGAGTTGCAAGCACGGTTACATATACCGTCTCCCACAATGCGAGAGGAAACTCGGTCTTTATAATATCAAGTGCCTCGGCCACAGCCGCGGATGAGAACATCTTATCGAACATATTATACGACCTCCTCTACTATGATGTCGGGTATGCTGCAAAGATAGGATACGGCGCGCTTAAGCTCGTCTCTGCCGCCGGGTATACCGAGAAGCATACTGCCGTATGCGCGCTCACCGATGCTTTTCGTCGATGCAGCGCTTATGTTTGCGGTGATATTTATATCTATCGCCATCTTTGCGATAAGCGGAGTGTCGGTAGCCGCCGCTCCGTTGAATACAACGCGGATGAGATGCTCGCCCGGGCGAGCCTTTATGTCACCCTGCGCTCCGTCGGGGAATACGAGACGCTTTGCCGCGTTCGATTCGGGATTCGAGAATATGTCTCCGACCGAGCCGGTCTCGACCACCCTGCCTTCATCGAGTATTGCAACGTTGTTGCAGATCTCCTCGACGACGCTCATCTGGTGGGTTATTATTATAACGGTTATGCCCGTTTTCTTGTTTATATCGCGGATAAGAGAGAGGATCGAGCTGGTTGTGTTCGGGTCAAGTGCGCTTGTCGCCTCGTCGCAGAGCAGCACCTTCGGATCGGTGGCAAGCGCTCTCGCTATGGCGATGCGCTGCTTCTGACCACCCGAGAGCTGCGCCGGATAAGCATCCGCCTTATCGGGAAGTCCGACTATCTCGAGAAGCTCGCGAGCGCGCGCCTGTGCCGCCGCTTTTCCCATTCCCGCAAGCTCGAGCGGGAAGCAGATGTTTTTAAGGCAGGTGCGCTGCATGAGCAGGTTAAAGCCCTGGAATATCATCGTCACGTTGCGGCGGACACTTCGAAGCTCCTTTTCACCGAGCGCTCCGATATCGACTCCGTCGATAAGCACCGTTCCGTCGGTTGGACGCTCGAGCATATTTATGCAACGGACAAGCGTGCTTTTTCCGGCTCCGCTCATTCCTATTATTCCGAAAATATCGCCGTCGTTTATATTAAGCGAGATGTTTTTCAGCGCCTCCACGTTGCCGTTTGCACCTTTGAAGGACTTTGAAAGATTTTTTATTTCTATCATTGCTATCCTTTCGTATGCCGATTGGCTCGGCGTTCAAAGAGTCGTTTTTTGCGGTAAAACCGCAAGATGCCGCGAGCTTTGGCGCGGCATTTTGCAATATGGGGTTATAAATTATTTAAGCAGATCGAGCGTTGTCTGCTTGCCGCCGTAAAGTCCGAGCGGCTCAAC
>CAZSUR010000222.1:0-1828 GCA_964610075.1 uncultured Lachnospiraceae bacterium | reverse complement strand
AGCCCGTTTTGTAATCGACTATACGCACGTACACATCGTTGCCCTTTTTGAAGGTATCGACTCGGTCGATTATTCCGTATACACAGGCGTACGTTCCGTCGAGGAGCGGTATTTTGAGCGACGGCACCGATTCTTCTGCGTTGTCGCCCGACGATATATTAAGCTCGAAAAAGGAGGGTGCGAACTCGCTCTGCGAGAATTCTTCAAGCAGGTTTTCTATAACCGGTATCACCGCGCGCTTTAGGCGGCGTATGAGCTGCATTGTGCGATTGGTTTTCAGCGCCTCGTTTCCGCGGAACATCGCGTCGAGATAGCTCTCGATTATATCGTCAACCAGTGCGTTTATCTCGGAGGAATCGAGTGTTGTATCAAGCTTTCCGTCCTTGTATATCCTCTTTAGAAATTTTTCGAGTATATAGTGCACGAAGGTTCCGATATCGGTATATTCGAACGAAGCCTTTGCGTTTTCCTTGAGCTTGAGCACGTATTTGCAGTAATATCCGAACGGACAGAGTACGTAGCTGTCCAGTCTCGACTGCGTTACCGCAACGTTTCCGGGGAAGATGAGCTTGACTGTCTCTTCATCAAGCTCGACTATTTCGTCCGCAATCGGAGTTCCCAGAGCCTCCAGTCTTGACAAATAGAGCGGATCTCTCAGATATATGCGCATCAACGCTTTACTCTCGGGCGTGCCACGATATCTCGCGGCGTACTCAAATGATGCGTCGTAGCCCCATATAAGCTCCGTCGGGTCGGTTATGTTATCGGTTACGGTTGGCTGTATATTTGGGAATATGGTTTTTATACGTAAGTATCCGAGTGAGGGATTCAGCTTCTCTCCGCTTAACTCCGAGTGAGAGGCGAGTACCGTCAGCGTATCCTCCGGGCATGTGAATGCCTTATACATGATATAAAGCTCGTCCGATGTGCGCTCGGTAGAGACCGGTGACAGAGTAATTCCGACATCGGAGAGTACAGCCTTATCTTTATCGCTGAATATGTTGCCCTCCTTTACCGAGGTAGGGAAGATGCCTTCGTTTACGCCGAGGACAAACGCGTGCTTGATCCTCTCGGCACGCAGATGATCTGCTGAGCCGATATTCACGCAGTCTATCGTCTCAGGGAGCTTTCCTATGCTCGATTCCTTTATTACAAGCTCGAATATAACCGAAAATTGAGCCGGAGTGACCGACACGTCGGAGATGACCGAGTGTATCTGGTCGAAGCAGTCCATGAGAGCGTTCCAGGTCTGCATCGCGTCGGTATCTCCCTCGATCTTGTCGGGGATCGAGAGCTCGAGTAAAAATTCATACAGCGAGGTGAGAAGCTCGCCTGCGGTGCGCTTCTGCTCAAATGATGAAAATAGTCGCTGCAGCGGAGCCGTAAGCGCAAATCTTATCCGGTTTATATCGTCTATCTGAGCTGTTACCGACTCGTCCATTTCCGCTACGTATCCGTCCGGATGCATCGTCCATTCGTCCTCGTCGATCCAACGCTTGCCGTTTATATTCCAGGTATAGACGTATTTTTCAAGCTTGTCGCATTCCTCGAACGACAGGTTGGTCATACCCGTTTTCATGTATGCGATAACGTCCTTGCGTCTCCATCCGTAGCAGCATACCGATATAGCCTAGGATATAAGCTTGCATATCGGAGATGAGGATATGTCGGTGTGCTTGGTCGCAATAAACGGTATGCCGTATCGCTCGAGCATGGTGTCTATTATACCGTCATAGCGCGAAAAGTCGCGCGTGATGACGGCGATATCGCGATATCGCGCGCCCGATTGCACCTTTTTGAGTATTCTCCGAGCTACCGTTTCCGCCTC
>CAZSUR010000221.1:0-1833 GCA_964610075.1 uncultured Lachnospiraceae bacterium | reverse complement strand
GTGCACATAGAATTTTACAGAGTAAAATTCTGTTACGTGTCAATTATAACACACATATGAAAAAATGGCAACTGGCAAGCTTCACACTATTTTTCCGCCTCCGACGACCGTATCGCCGTCATAGAGCACAATAGACTGCCCCTTCGCCGGAGCTCTCTGCGGCTGATCAAACTCGGCTTCAAAGGTATCCTCGCCGGTTTGATGCACCGTCGCCCACTCCTCTTTTTGGTTATATCTTATCCGAGCCTTGATTCGCACGTCACCATCAAGCATGTCACAGGAGATAAGGTTCATATCGCAAGCCTCGACCTTCGAGGTATAAAGCTCCGCATTCGTCGAGAGCATCACCGTGTTGTCCTCGACCGACTTGCGGCAGACGTACATCGGCTCCGGCAGCGCCAGGCCAAGGCCCTTGCGCTGACCTATCGTATACCTTATTATACCGTTGTGCTCGCCCAAAATATTGTCGTTCGTGTCGACGAAGTTGCCCTTCGGATACTTTTTATTCGTATACCGCTCGATAAAAGCGGCGTAATCGCCGTCCGGGACAAAGCATATGTCCTGGCTGTCGCGCTTGTCCGCATTCGCAAAGCCGCTCTCCTCGGCAAGCTGCCTTACCTCATCTTTTGAGAGCTCACCCAAGGGAAACAGCGTGTGTGAGAGCTGCTCTTGCGTGAGCGAATATAGCACGTAGCTCTGATCCTTTGACGTATTCACAGCCTTTTTAAGCAGATATCTGTCGTGCTCCTCGCTATACTCGACACGAGCATAGTGACCGGTTGCTATAAACTCAGCTCCGAGCTCCTCAGCGTAGCGATAGAGGCGCTTGAACTTGATGTGTCTATTACAATCGACACAGGGATTCGGAGTTCCTCCGCTCTCATAGGTATCAATAAACCGGCGGATGACTTCATCTGCAAAATTATCGGTGAAATTGCACACCTCATGCTCTATTCCGAGCTGACCGCATACCTTTTTCGCATCCTCAATATCATCGGTCGAGCCACACGCGGCATTATCGGCGTTGCAGATATTCTTATCGTACAGCTTCATGGTAACGCCCATGCAGTCGTATCCGATTTTTTTGATAAGCATAGCGGCAACGGAGCTGTCAACTCCACCGCTCATTGCAACTACAACCTTGCTCATAGTTTTCTCCCGATAACGTTGATTTAGAAATATTAAAGTATGCTCGGCACAGCCGCAGCACTTGCGTCTTTCGATGCAAAGCAAAGCTTCCGTGTCCTGTTTATAGGTATAATATAGCACTTTTTCGAGCTGTTTTCAAGTATTATATTTGAACAAAGCATCGACTCCGCATTTTCCGGTGCGCTCCGTAAATACCTATATTTGCATAATATAAAAGCGAGCGATGTATGCCATGCTATATACGGGAGTGATAGTATGTACGATAGCTATGACAGAGACAATATGCCGCTCGGATTCGAGTCGGCGTTGGCGCAGAACGTGAGCGCGATGGAGCGTTTCGCTCAGCTTGATATAAGGGAGCAGCGAAGCATCATAGAGCAGGCACAGTATATAGAATCGAAGTCGGAGATGAAGGCTTTTGTAAAAAGCATCGGTCAAGTTATATGATGATCGAGTATCATCCGCATAAGCAGGCATCGAGCGCGATAGAGATGGGAACGAAAGTGTAACATCTCGCGGTCTATGTGAGGCATCCACCGAATATGCGGCGAGCGCTTACCTTTTCGCGCAAATATATAATTGCAAAAAATATCGGCAGCATTTGATTGCTGCCGATATGGTTTTTACTGTTCCAAAAGAAGCGCGCATAAAAAACCGAATAAAGATTAGAATGAAAAGACGAAA
>CAZSUR010000220.1:0-1844 GCA_964610075.1 uncultured Lachnospiraceae bacterium | reverse complement strand
ATGAATGGGATATTACGCAAAAACAGCTTGCAGGAGATTTACATATACCGGTTTCCACCCTTGGAGGATACGTTCAAGGAACAAGTGAGCCTGATTTTCAAACCTTGTTATTGATATCCGAATATTTCAACGTCACGACCGATTATCTTTTGGACAATCGTATAAACGGCATTAAAGCCGGTGGCGAAAACGAGCTTCTGCGCATCTTCCGTTCGTTGCCGCAGGATCAGCAGGAGCTGTATCTGGAGCAAGGGAAGGCGTTCATTCGAACGAATGCAAAGCGCTTAAAATAAGCCTTGCTCGAATCCGAGCGAAAACGATAATATGGCAACACGTATAAAGATATGTCCCGGACAACCGTCAGGCGGTTATCCGGGATGTTTTTTGATCCAGGCAAGCGATATCTGCGTGATATTCCCCTTACCCATTTTTTCACTTCTGGCTTTTGCGTTTTTCTTTCCCACGTCGAGCCCGATACGTCCACTCTTTTGCACAAGAAAAAGGCTTCGACCTTTTAAAGGTCAAAGCCTTGATCTTTTTTTGTAATGCCACCGGCGTAACAGGCTTGCCATCCTGCCATGTCGCTGTGCAACAAATACTGCAAGTGCGTTTTATATTACAATTTTATCTCGAGGTCGTCGGTCGCAAGCCCGGTCTGCACGCCACAAGCTCCGAGCTTGGCGCAAAGCTTAAACGCGCCGGGAACGAATCGGTCGGAGTAGTGGGTCACACGCAGGCGCTTGATATCATGTCCCTCGAGCACCGGAAGATAGTCGGTGGGATCAAAGTGAGCCGCTTCGCATACAACGAGATCGAGCGGACGCTCGAGCGCCGATACGGGGAAATCCATCGCCGGATTTTTCAGATCTCCGGTGAAAAGCACGGTCTTGCCCTCCGCCTCGGCAATGTAGGAGAAGGATCTATCGCAATGCTGCGTCGGCACTGCGGTCATCTTCAAAACTCCGTCGTCGAAAACTACTCCGGCATGAGTCTCGACGTATTTTATATCCTTTTTATAGCGGTTCTGCGTGACCTTTATCCAATCGTTTATAACTCTGCCTGCCTCGACATTGGGTATACAGATGGTCGGATCGGTATCGGTGAAGAACCAGGTTATAAGATCGACGAACTGCGGCAGACCGTTCGTGTGGTCTCCGTGCATATGAGTGATGAAGATGCCCTTCACCGACTCGATCGGTATTCCGCGGGCGCGCAGAGCGTCCATAGCCGACGTTCCCATATCCACAAAATAAACGTTATCTCCTACCTCTATCATAATACTTGAGCATTTACGGTTAGCCTCCGGAACACCGTGACTGCTTCCGACAAAAGTAATTTTCATATCAAGTCATCCTTTCGAAAATTGAGCGGCGTCATAGTCTTAGCCCTGCCGCAGAATACCGCTCCGCACCTCCGGCAGCGAAGCATAGCATCTACTCCAAATTATAACACATAAGCGAAAAAACAACAATAGAAACGTACAAATTTGAGAAATAATGAAGGTATCCGACATCTTCTCCACATACAAACACCCCTCGCAGGATAATGGCACATCGGTATCAATGCAGCTCCGCAGTGGAATATATCGGCAAAAAAATCACATCAAAACCATGAGTCGCATATTTTGCAGTTGATTTGGATCTTAACTTCAAATGCGTTTTCCATAATACGCATTGCAACTCGTACCGTAGGGCACACTTCTCAATATCAAAGTCATTTTGGATAATAGTGAAAAGGCAACAAAGGAAAATCCCGTCCACTTTCGTGAACGGGATTTTTGGAGGCGCCACCCGGAATCGGACCGGGGAATAAAGGTTTTGCAGACCTCTGCCTTACCGCTTGGC
>CAZSUR010000219.1:0-1859 GCA_964610075.1 uncultured Lachnospiraceae bacterium | reverse complement strand
GGAGGCTCGGGCCTTGAGCGAACGATAGAGTTCTGGAAGGCGCGAGACGAGGTGCTCATGATCGGCGGATATGACGACTCTGCCGATTATGACAATATCCGTATCTATGAAAGTAACGGTATAAAGATAGCGTTTCTTGCCTACACGTACGGAACGAACGGCATCACGATAGCCTCAAGCTACGACGTTAAGGTGCCGTATTTAAACGAGGCGGATATCACCCGTCAGGTGAACGCGGCAAAGCGTGTGTCCGATATAGTTATAGTTTCGGCTCATTGGGGAGAGGAAAACTCGTTTACTCCTAACGCCGAGCAGAAAAAATACGCAAAGCTTATGGCGGATCTCGGTGTGGGTGCGGTGATAGGGCATCATCCTCACGTCATTCAGCCGATAGAGTGGATAGAGGGAAAGAGCGGCAACAAAATGCTGTGCGTCTATTCGCTCGGCAACTTTATGGCGGAGATGGCGGCGGACTATAACATGGTCGGCGGAATAATAAGCTTCGATATCGCAAAGATCGGCGAGGCAGAGGCGCGCGTTGATAACGTGTCGTTTATTCCGACGATGTTCGATTTTACGACCAAGTTTTACGATAACCATATCTATCTGCTTGAGGATTATACCGAGGCGCAGGCGTCCGAGCACGGCATAAGATATTATGGCAAAACAACGAGCTTAAATAAGCTTCGCTCGTACGTCACCTCGACCATCGACGCGGAGTTTTTGCCGGACAGCTTCGGGTGAAAACATCCACAAAAATAGGCACCTGCAAGGCGGTCGCGCGGACTGCCGTGCAGGTGCTTTTTGATCTTATTTCGGTGCGGCGTTATCTTGCGCCGTCCAAGCTCTCACTCGGGATGCGCATATCGAATATCTTGCCGCAATCGGAGCACGCGGAGGCGGATACTCGGTACACCTTCGGGCGAAGGTGCAGGCGCGTGCCTTTTTTGCAGAAGGATACCTTCTGTCCCTCCGAGGTGATGAGCTCGCCGTCGATTATATTTTCGCTTCCGCATTCGGGGCAACGCTTCATTCCGGTTTTCCTCCGACGTGATATTTCGGCGTGAGCCGATAAACTGTGGCATGAGCGGATAAGCTGTGGCGCGAGCCTGCGTTATTCCGCTGTCTTGTCCTCGACGTTCTCGTCGTCCTCGTCGTCGTATACGACATCGGTGGCTTCGACTCCGTCCTCGTCGTCAAAGATGTCCGTGTCACCGAACTCGAGCTCGTAGCCGTTCATTGCCGAGAGTGCGGCGTGCTGTCTTATGCGTTCGCAGATCGATTTAAGCACGAAGCATACGCCGGCTATTATTCCGACGATCAGAAATATTTTCAAAAGCAGCTCAAGTGTGCCGCTTTTTTCCCTTTTACGCTTGGAGCAACAAAATAAAGACATATCGAAAACCTCCTTAAAGTACCGTTTTAGCTTTTGCATTATGCTTTGTTTTATTCGCTTGACCGCCCGACGGCGGTTCGATGATCTCGACGCGGTCGCTTGCGCTCGTGACAGTACATTCGGGCGCCGAGCCGTTATCCTGCGCGAAGCGGAGCTTTGCGCTAAATCCGCGTTCAGCTTGCCGCAGGGCGGATTTCTTACGTGTCCATTATAACATACGTCGGCTCGTTTTGCAATATATCCGGGCGTCGGTTTTGCCGATCGGCGCCGTGGCAAAATTTTTAGTTGGATATAAGGCGTGGTTTTTGGAAAAATATATTGACAAATCAAATCTGCCGTGCTATAATACCAATTGTTGATTCGGCAGAAGCTGTGTCAAACGAATAAAAGTACGCGCCCGTAGCTCAGCGGATAGAGTGCCCGGCTACGAACCGGTAGGTCGAGGGTTCGAATCCCCCCGGGC
>CAZSUR010000218.1:0-1862 GCA_964610075.1 uncultured Lachnospiraceae bacterium | reverse complement strand
GGAGAAGGGACTTCCGCTTTATATGCCGCCGCTTCCGATGTGCGGAGACAACGGAGCCATGATAGCAGCTCAGGCATATTTTGACTTTCTCGCGGGAAAGACGGACGATTGCTCGCTCAACGCCTCCGCCGTGCATGATCTTTGATATCGCGGCGAGCTTTGCACCGGATATAGCTGTTGTGCTGTATTGCACCGGGCTCAAGCTCGATCTCGTGATTCGCTCAGCCGAGCGGGTGCGCTACGGCAAACCGAATCGTGCATATGCGATGCCATAAGTCGATTTTTATCCGGCTTCGGCACATTTTCGCGCCTGCTTTTCCGGGTAACGGCATAGCTGCGAGCCTGCTTTGGTACGCGCTTGCTTAAACTTGCTTAAAATCGAGCTGTACGGCATCACGATACGACGTACGAGCCGCCGATATCGGTCAAAAAGTGATGGCGGCACGGTGGTATCCCATAAATACCGCAGAAGCATGAAGAAAATCCCACGATAGTACGTGGATTTTTCCACAGGATGTGGGAAAATCCCGAAAAATCGGCAGAATATGCGCCTTTTCGACCCGGATGGGGCGTAAATATCTTGTGGAAAACTCTGTTGATAATGTGGAAAATTACATCTGTCCGTAAAAATACGGATATCCGCGGAACGGCGGCAGCATGACTCCGTTTCCCGGAATTAAGGTGTTATTATAATATAATTCGCGACCGGCCGCGAAAAGATATCAAAATCCAAGCCGGAGAAAGGCATTGTCAAATGAATACGAAATACGAGGCAAACATTAAGACGGCTCTTGAGAAATTCGAGACTCTCCTGCGCGGACAGCTTGAGAGAGTAGACAGAATAAATGCAGCGGGAGAAGCTATCGATTATTCGAAGCTTGATAAGCTTATAATCGGCGTGTGCGGCGGAGACGGAATCGGCCCGATCATCTCGGATGCCGCAAGAAAGGTACTTGAATATCTGCTTGACGACGAGGTCAAGGCAGGCAAGGTCGAGTTCCGCACGATAGACGGACTTACGATAGAAAACCGCGCAGCTCAGAACAAGGCTATCCCGGACGACGTAATGGAGGAGCTTTACAAGTGTCACGTTATACTTAAAGGCCCGACGACCACACCTCGCGCAGGCGATCCGTGGCCGAATATAGAGAGTGCAAACGTCGCTATGCGTAAAAACCTCGACCTCTTTGCAAACGTTAGACCCGTAAAGGTGCCCGAGAAGGGGATCGACTGGACCTTCTTCCGTGAGAACACGGAGGGAAGCTACGCTGTCGGAAGCCAGGGCGTACACGTTACCGACGACCTTGCTATGGACTTCTGCGTTACGACCACCGAGGGAACCGAGCGTCTCGCGCGTCTTGCATACGAGTATGCGAAAAACAACGGCAAGGACCGCGTTTCGATAGTAACAAAGGCCAATATCATAAAGACGACCGACGGTAAGTTTCTCAATCTCTGCGAGAAGATCGCGGAGGAGTACAAGGATATCAAGACCGACGAGTGGTTTATAGACATCATGACGGCGAAGCTCATCGACGAGAAGCGTCGCACCGACTTTAAGGTGTTCATACTCCCCAACCTCTACGGAGATATCATCACCGACGAGGCGGCAGAGTTCCAGGGCGGCGTCGGAACCGCAGGCTCGGCAAACATCGGTAAGAGATACGCGATGTTCGAGGCTATTCACGGCTCTGCTCCCAGAATGATAAAGGAGGGACGCGGCAAGTACGCGGATCCCTGCTCGATGCTTCGCGCATCCGTTCTGCTTCTCTCTCACATAGGTCGTCAGGAGCTTTCGACAAAGCTCGAGAAGGCACTTGACCACTGTATGTTCGAGGACAAGAAATACGTTATCACCGGCC
>CAZSUR010000217.1:0-1876 GCA_964610075.1 uncultured Lachnospiraceae bacterium | reverse complement strand
AAAAGTTTTTTGCCGTTAAAAATCAAACGGCTCAAATAATTATAAATTATTATATCAACTTTGTCAATATATTTTGTCTGTTTGAATGGCATATTGCGATATTATTCACACATCACTTATATAAAATCCACAATTATTTCAAATCGCTCTGCGCGACTTTACCAAAGCCCGGAGCTTTCATACGCACCGAAATACGGCAAAAGCACCGTGCACGAGCTTTTGTATCGCACGCGGTCGCGGCTCTCAAAGTATCGGCATGACCCGGAGTCACGACATATTACAAAGCAGTCGCCTGCACGAGACGCGGCAAAGGCAGATAAGCAACGTCACGAGCGTATATCAGGCGCTCTGTACGTGTATTCATCGCTCGGCACACGAGCCGTCGCCTCCAGCCATACCGTGCTCCGCCGCATACATACTACCGAATCGGCGCTTATTCCGAGGATGTGCGATGACAGCTTGCCGCATTTGCCGGTTTTCGCAATAAAATGTTGCAAACGATACACGAATTATTCATCATTCCCCTTTACACATAAAAAATATTGTGATATAATAACAGAGATGTGCCGAATTTAAAAACGTATTCGGTCGGCACATCGAAAAGATATTAAATTTCAGCGTGGTACGCTGTATTCCGGAGGTTTTTTCAATGAAGGTTATTATTTTAGCTGCAGGCAAAGGAACTCGTCTTGCGGATCCCAACAATCCTCAGCCCAAGGTATTAAGAGAAGCGGGAGGCAGACCTCTTCTTGCATACGTGCTTGATTCGGTAGATTTTGTTGACCGCTCCGACATAACGATAGTCACCGGCTACCTTGCAGATAAGGTAGAGGCTGCATATCCGGAATACAACTGCGTAAGACAGGGCGACGATGCATACGGCACTGCATACGCCGTAAAGTGCGCTCTCGAGGGCACGGATATAGGAAGCTACGACGGAGACGTGCTTATCCTCAACGGAGATATGGCACTCTTCCGCGCACGCACGGTAAAGGAGCTCTGCGAGGAGCACAGCCGCACCGGTGCCGCAGCTACGATACTCAGCTGCACGACCGAGCTTCCGCTCCCCTACGGACGTATAATCCGCGGCGAGAACGGTGAGCTCACCGGAATCATCGAGCAGGCTGAATGCACCCCCGAGCAGGCAAAGATAAAGGAGCTCAACGTCGGAATGTACGTATTCAAGGCAAACAAGCTTGCCGAGACGATATACAAGATCGATAACAACAACGCGAAGGGTGAGTACTACCTCACCGATGCGATACCGGTGCTCTTCTCCGAGAACGAAAAGGTAAACGCCTACACAATAGACCGCGAGGACGAGATAGTCGGAGTCAACACTCCGGACGATCTGCGCCGCACAGGTGAGATACTTCTCTCAAGATAAGTTAAACCGCATACCGAAAGCCGTTATATTCGAAATATAACGGCTTTTTTATTTTTCGCCGCGCTTTCCCGAATACCGCCGGGCAAAAATCCATATTATCGAATATACTAACTGTCAGGCGGTATATTTATTATGAAGAAGATCGTTGCATTCGCGCTCGCGCTCGTCATCATCCTCACATCATGCTATGCCTCAAGCGCGCAACAAACGCGCGAGCTTGACTCAGCTCTCGCCGCGCTGTTCGATGACAGCGGCGTTGCGACCACCGTTTTTTCGTCGGAGAGCACCGACGCCGAGCGCTCTGCTCTCGGGCTCGGTTTTCTTTACGCCGGAGAGCGCGAGCCGCTCGAAGAATTCGAGCGCATCAAAAGCTTCTCGATACGCCTCGCCTGTACCGATTCGGTATTCGAGATACACACCGTCGGATGCGCGCATCCCTCCGATTGCGAGGTGATAGCCGAGTTTATGATGCTTCGCGCAAGGCGGCTG
>CAZSUR010000216.1:0-1910 GCA_964610075.1 uncultured Lachnospiraceae bacterium | reverse complement strand
AAAGGAAAGAACGAGCTTAAAACGTGTCTTGCGTGCCAGACCCAGGTTGAAGAGGGTATGTACGTCGCAAGTATTCCTTTCTTCCCTACCGACAAGAGAAGATACGACATAAACGATATCAAGGCGGATCAGCGCGTAATGATGGAGCTGTATCCAGAGATATACAGCTGTATTGGCTGCAACGCCTGTACAAAAGCGTGCACGCAGAGCCTTAACGTTATGCAGTACATCGCATACGCGCAGAGAGGCGAGCTTGAAAAGTGCGCCGAGGAATCGTTTGACTGCGTAGGCTGCGGTTGCTGCTCGGTAAGATGTCCGGCAGAGATCTCCCATCCGATGGTAGGTCTGCTTGCAAGAAGACTCACCGGAAAGTACATCGCTCCGAAGTCCGAGCATCTTGAGGCCCGCGTTGACGAGATCAACCACGGAGCTTACGATGAGCTTATCGAAAACGTGATGCAAAAGCCTATAAGCGAGCTTAAAGAGCTTTACAACACAAGAGATATCGAGAAATAAAGGAGGGCAAGAATATGTTTACACCCGAAATGCTCGAATCGGTAAAAAAGGTCGAGGCTACACGAGCAGAACGAATGAAAAAAGAACCGGCGAGAATGACCGCCGATGAAAAATCCGCCCTTCTCAAGGCATTCCATCCCGACTACCGTGAGGCTGGATTTGCCGAGATAAAGATAGGCCCGAACAAGGGAGAAAAGGCTCCGCTCGAGCTGAGCAGACTTCTCCATTCGAACAGCCGTCTGCTTAACGTCGATATAGATCTCGATAAGATAGATTACGACGTTGACGTGCTCGTTATAGGCGGCGGCGGTGCCGGAGCTTCGGCTGCAATCGAAGCAAACGAGGCAGGTGCCGACGTTATGATAGTAACAAAGCTCCGCATAGGCGACGCCAACACCATGATGGCAGAGGGCGGAATCCAGGCTGCGGATAAAGCGAACGACTCTCCTGTCCAGCATTACATAGATGCGTTCGGAGGCGGACACTTTGCCGCAAGGCCCGAGCTTTTACGCAAGCTTGTAATGGACGCTCCCGACGCTATCCATTGGCTAAATGACCTCGGAGTTATGTTCGACAAGGACGCAGAGGGCAACATGATAACGACACACGGAGGCGGAACCTCTCGCAAGAGAATGCACGCCTGCAAGGACTATTCCGGTGCCGAGATAATGCGCACCCTGCGCGACGAGGTATTGAACCGCGGTATTCCCGTAGTTGAATTCACCTCCGCCGTCGAGCTTATAAAGGATGAGGCAGGTCACGTTGCCGGTGCCGTTCTTCTCAACATGGAGACTGGCGACTATATGGTAGCACGTGCAAAGACTGTAGTTATAGCTACCGGAGGCGCCGGAAGACTTCACTACCAGAACTTCCCCACCTCGAACCACTACGGTGCGACAGCCGACGGACTTGTTCTCGGCTACCGCGCAGGAGCTCCTCTTCTCTATCAGGATACGATACAGTACCATCCCACCGGAGTTGCTTACCCCTCGCAGATTTTCGGTGCGCTCGTTACCGAGAAGGTACGTTCGCTCGGAGCTATGCTCGTAAACGCAGAGGGCGAGGCGTTCATGCATCCGCTTGAGACACGCGACGTTTCCGCTGCATCCATAATCCGCGAGTGCTCGGAGCGTAACAAGGGCGTTACCACACCTCTCGGAAGCGGCGTATGGCTCGACACCCCGATGATAGAGCTCATCGGAGGCGAGGGCACGATCGAGCGCCGCATACCGGCTATGCTTCGTATGTACATGAACTACGGCATTGATATGAGAAAGCTCCCGATACTCGTATACCCCACCCTTCACTATCAGAACGGCGGACTCGAGATCGGCGGAGACGGATTCACAAAGACGATAGACAACCTGCTCGTTGCAGGAGAGGCTGTCGGCGGA
>CAZSUR010000215.1:821-1912 GCA_964610075.1 uncultured Lachnospiraceae bacterium | reverse complement strand
AAATTAAGAAAAGCGGCGTATCATCGTCAGCGGCACCGCCGCGTGTTGATTTTTATACAATCATATGAATATTCAAAACCAAGGAAGCTATCCCGGCATATAACATCTCCCTGACAGCGGTTGATATCCGTCGTCAGGGAGATGTTTTTATATTACTTTACAGATGATGCACATTACTCCACCAAGGCTCTGTATATGAAGGTAACGATCTGTGCACGTGTGCACTCGAGATCCGGGCAGAAGGTGGTGGGTGTCATACCGTCGGTAACGCCCTCCTTTACGCCCCAAAGTATCGGCTCGGCGTAATAGAAGCTTTCGTTTACGTCGGTGAACGGATTCACCTCTCCGCCCTCGGGGCATCCGAGGAAGCGCCAGATAAAGGTGAGTATCTGCGCGCGCGTACACTCCATATCCGGAGCGAAGGTCGTCGCGTTGATTCCGTTGGTTATTCCCTGCTCTATCGCCCAAAGAACAGCTTCATAGTAGTAGCTACCCTCCGTGACGTCGGTAAACTGCATATCCCCGGTGGTTGCCTGCGGGCATCCTGCCGTACGCCAAAGGAGCACGACCGTCTGCGCACGGGTGCAGTTCATATCCGGGCAGAATAGGTCTTTTGTGATTCCGTTAGTTATACCGTTGCCAACAGCCCAATCGACCGGATCCTCGAAATAGCTTCCGTCCGGCACGTCGTCAAACGAGCCGGGCTCAACCGGAGCTCCGAGCAGAGTCCAATGAGCGTAGATGGTGGTATCCGCGGTATACACATGATCGAGACCTACCGCGTCACCGCCGCTCGATGCCGTAAACCAGCCGTCAAAGCGCCAGCTTCCGATACGGGTAGGCGTAGGAAGCGAGACGAGCTTGCCGTCGGTTCCCGTCGCGCTCGATGCCATCGAGTTACTGCCTCCGTTTGCATCAAAGGTAACGGTATATGAAACGGTGCGTACATATCCGCACAGATTGCAATCGGTATCGTAATCGTTGTCGTAATTGTGAGGAGTTATAACGTCGTGCTCTCCACAGCCTGCCGTCGCGCACGTCTTTGCGTGACCGTCGGCTGTTTTATAATACCCGCCGGTGAAATCGTGTCC
>CAZSUR010000215.1:0-811 GCA_964610075.1 uncultured Lachnospiraceae bacterium | reverse complement strand
GCGAGCCGTACTTCTCACCGCAGTCGATACACTCCGCCTGAGATTTGCAGGTAGCGCTTCCGCCGCGGTGCTCGTTCTCACTTTCGTGAGCGTGGCAGCAGGACCATTCCTTCCAGTGCTTCTCCGCATTCTTTTCGTAGCTCTCGCCGAGCACTCCGGTGTGCGAGCTCGGATCCGGCAGTCCGTTTGTAAAGATATCGCTGTTCGAGTTACTTATCGCTCCGCAGGTACAGCTCTTGTAATACATTTCCGCGCTCTGGCAGTTCGCGTCCGACTTTTTCGTCTCGTCCTTCATAACGCTCTGCGTATAGCTGTGCGGTTTAAGCTGGCGATACGGTATACCGTCAGCAAGAAGATTTCCGTCGGCATCGAAGATAGCAAAGCAGCTAATGCAGGTCTTATATGCATCCCAGCCCTTATCGGTACACGTAGAATCTCGTTCCCTCGTATCCATCTTTGTGGAATGCCGGCAGGCAGACCAATATGCCGTGAGCGTAAAGATCTTGCTTTCAGCCCCTACATTCGTTGTAAACTGCCATTCTGTCAATACGTCGTCCTTTTTTGTAGTCCAGCAGATGAATCTTTTACCCGGATTTACCGGAGTGGTCGTATTCGATATCGTCGCATTCGCGCGCCATTGAGCTGTGGGTGCGTTCGCGCCACCGTTTGCATCGAACACAACCTTTACTATATTACTCGTCAACGCCGACTCGAAGTTTCCGCCCGAAACGATTCCGTCGGTGCTGTTCAGTACCGTTCCGCTGAAGCTTCCGCCCGAGATGGTGGCATTACCCTTGTTATTTACCGTGCT
>CAZSUR010000214.1:0-1917 GCA_964610075.1 uncultured Lachnospiraceae bacterium | reverse complement strand
GGCGTACGACGAGGAGGAGATATCCGAGGGCGACGTACGTACGGTGCTTCGTCTGCATCCGGCTCTTGCGCCCTACAAGGCTGCTGTGCTTCCGCTGTCCAAGAAGCTCTCCGCCGAGGCGAGAGAGGTGTTCGAGCGCCTTGCCGGAAGCTATATGGTCGACTACGACGAGACCGGATCTATCGGAAAGCGTTACCGCAGACAGGATGAGATAGGAACGCCGTTCTGCATCACCTACGACTTCGAGTCGAAGGAGGACGGCTGCGTTACCGTGCGCGACCGCGATACGATGGAGCAGGAGAGAATCGCGATAGACAAGCTTGAGGAGTATATTGCCGCAAGACTTGTTCACTAAGCTTATGAAATAAAAGAAAAGCCACCGATGCGTCGGTGGCTTTGTTTTTTTACGCTGTCGTTGCTTTTTTGTTATAAACAATCGGTGGGTAGATGGATTTGTTTTGTAATAAGACGCAAAAAAAGCATCACGAGCAATTTTGATTTCGGTTGCTCCGGGATGCTTTTCTTGTTTTTATTAAAGCTGTTACTTTGCGGCATTCTCCGCGTCTGCGGAAAGCTCCGACTCGGCGGTTGCACGCATGGTGTCAACGTGAGCCTGCAGAAGCTTTGCCTGCTCCTCCGCCTTTGCCGTTATCTCGCTGAAATCGCGGTGAGCTTCTTCGACCAGGCTCTCGTAGTTCGATATATACATCTTGGTCATCTCCGAGATCATAGCTCTGACCGAGCCGAGCAGCTCGTTTGCCTGAGCCTTTGCCTGCTCCTTATATTCGACCGCTTCGGCTATTGCCTTCGAGCGGACCAAATCTGCCTCGTTTGCTGCTTCCTTCAGAAGCTGGTCTGCGTTCTTGTTCGCGCTTATGACCATATCTCCGAGCTGGATGCTCATTTTGTCGTAGAGCTCCGCCTTTTCGCGCATCGCTTCATCATTCGATACGGTATTCGATGCGTTTGCCTCGGCTTCGATAAGCTTCTGCTTTAGCAGAACGTTTTCAGCCGAAAGCTGCTCCTGCGTTGCCGTCATGGAGGCGATGAACTTCTCCGAGCTCTCTGCCTTCTCCCCGAGTGCGGCGATGGTTCTGTTTAATTCCTCGATTTCCTTTTTCAGCTTTTCTGTTTCCTCCGATCTTGCAAGATCAATATCGGAGCTTGCGGCGAGCTTTCGTGGGGTTTCCTCCGCCTTTTTGTTAAGCTGAAGATACATCTGCTCGAGATATGCGTTTACGTCCTCCTTGCGATATCCTCTGAATGATTCTCTGAACTTGCGCATACCCGGCATTTTCTTGTCTATATCCACGAAATGTCCCTCCTTTCAATTTATCTGTTATTTTCTTTTTTTATTTTTGGGTTTTGAATTTCCCTTGTATTTTGCGCTGTCGGGAGCCTTTTCATACCTCGGCTTGCCCGAATACTTTTGCGGCTTTTCGTATCTTTGAGTCGCTGCTTTGCTTCTGTTATTGCCTTTGCTTTTGCTTTGGTTGCCATTGCCGGATCCGCTGAATCGGAAGTCGCTCGAGCCTGCTCCCGGCTTTGATGGGCGTATGAGGCAGTCCTTTGAGTATCCGATGAGATCCTCGCGACCGCAAAGGCGGAGCCCCTCTTCAACCAGCTTTCTGTTCTTAGGGTTCTTCCATTGGAGCAGAGCACGCTGGATCTGTTTTTCGTGATAGTCGGTCGTTACGTATACTGTTCCGGGAGTCGGATAGAAGTCCTGCACCTGCTCGGGAGAGTAGCCCGAACGGTTAAGGTAGCAGGCGAGCTCGATGGCATCCTTCATCCTGCTTCCGGGATGGCTTGACATGAGGTAGGGAACAAGGTACTGCTCCTTTCCGAAGCTTTTTGTAAGCTCGAAGAAGCGATCCTTGAATTTGTTGTATACCGATATGTTCGGCTTACCCATGT
>CAZSUR010000213.1:0-1981 GCA_964610075.1 uncultured Lachnospiraceae bacterium | reverse complement strand
TTTTTTGGCTGAGCTCGGATAGTGCCGCAAGCTTATCCCGCCGCGCCTCCTCCACCTTTTCGGAGCAGGTGCGGTTAAGCTGGGAGATATACTCGTAAACGCTTTGCTTTCTAAAGCCGAAAAGTCCGCTTTTAAGCTCTCTTATTTCCATATGCTTATCAACCCTTTACTTGAAATTTATCTTTTTTCGCTCGATCCTGCCACAATACATTCGGTTTTTGCGATAGCCGAAGAATGCGGTGGCTCTTACCCACGCCAGGACGAAGCGGAGGAAGGTAACCTCAAACAGACAGAGAAATACGGCACGCACCGAGTCGCTCAGCTTCAGCTTGAGATCGGAGGTGTACATTCTCGAGAAGAATGCGGTCAGCGACAGCACTATTCCGAATACCGCGTATATCAAAAAGAAGAGCAGCATGAACGGGACGTTTATCATATCGACGCTGAACGCGAGCACTACGGTCGCGATGCCGAGGATCTCGATATATGGGGACAAAAGCTCATATATTAGAAAGTATAGATATGATATGAAGCTGACCGCTCCGAACTTGTAGTTTAATAGCAGCTTGCGATGCTTTAGCATAGTCTGGAACAGTCCGATATGCCAGCGCTTGCGTTGCTTTCGCAGATCCCGGAGACGCTCCGGCGCCTGCGTCCAGCAGATGGCATCGGTAGCGTAGCATATGCTGTAATCGAGGTTGTTAAGTCTGCAATATTCATGCAGCTTTACCACAAGCTCCATGTCCTCGCCCATCGTGTCGCTGTCATAGCCTCCGCAGGCGATAACGACGTCTTTTTTGAATAACCCGAACGCTCCGGAGATTATAAGCGAGCCGTTGAATTTATCGAAGAATATGCGTGTCGCCAAAAACGAGCGGTCGTACTCGACCACCTGCATAGCGGCTATAATGCTTTTTGGCAGGCGATACTTTTTGACGCGGCAGTCTTCGAGCTCAACGTCGTTCGATATGCGTATGAGCCCTCCGACCGCAACGACATTTTTGCGGCGCAGCACCGGCTCGGTAACGTTTTTAAGTGAATCGTATTGAAGCACCGAGTCAGCATCTATACATATGAAATACGGATAGCTCGCCGCGTTTATTCCCATGTTCAGCGCGTCCGCCTTTCCGCCCTGCTTCTTGCGGATCACAGTAAGCGGTACCTTTGTCTCTCTTGTTTCGTAAACGAACTCCTCAGGAGCACATTCTATCTGTCGCCTTATGGGGCGCTGGATGCTGTGCATCGAGAAGGTGTCTATCACCGCTTTTGCGGTGTTATCGCTCGAGCCGTCGTCGACGACTATTATCTCGTACAGCCGGTAGTCGAGTTTGAATAGCGATCTTACCGTTTCAACGACCGTCGTTTCCTCGTTGTGTGCCGGTACGATTATGGTTATCGGTACAAAATAATCGTTTGGCAGGATATTCTGAAGTCGTTTCCGGCGATGTATTTTGTAAAGCTCGGACGAGCCGACCAACACCGACAGAAACAGAAAGGTGGAGTAGCCTATAAGATAAATTATGAAAAAAACTCCGATTATATCTAAAAACGTATTAACATAGCCGGTCATACGGCACTCTCACCTCCGTCCGCTTTCTTCCTTTGCAGTCTGTACCGCAGTATCTCGGAGGCGTAGCGATCCTCGCCTTCGAGTATATCTGCAAGCTCGCTGTATGTTGTGCCCAAGCGCTCGAGTCCCTCGGCGGAATTGTACCGTACGTGCCAATGGCGGCTTGACAGATTGCTTTTCAGCCGCTCCTTCGTTCGCTCACACGGATAGCTTGCAAGCGCGCTTGACGCGATGGCGGAATATTCCCATCTGCCGTCGCTTGAGCAGTCTGCGAGCGAGTAAAGCTTATCATAAGCTTTGTCATATGGATATTTGCCGAGATATCGGATGGCGGAGTAGTGTATCTCGTCATCGCGCTTGTCGTCACAAAGGAGGGAATAAGCAAACTCACGGCAATCCGGATTTGAAAAT
>CAZSUR010000212.1:0-1981 GCA_964610075.1 uncultured Lachnospiraceae bacterium | reverse complement strand
TTCCTTTCGTTTTTCGTCGTGAGACTATTTTATAATGATATATATTATGTTCGATTTAATATCTTCACAATTATATATCATAAATTTGCAATTGTAAAGTAAATGAATTTAAAATCGGTAATATTACCTACTTGTCGCTGTGAAAGGGGAGCGTTATACTGTAAATTTGTCAAAAACGGCGGCATTTTCTCATTTGGGAGAGGAATGGAAAAAAAGTGTTTACAATTCTCGAAAATATGGTATAATATATGCGGAGGGATTGTATGCACAATCCCCGCGGCGTTACCGCCGCCGATGCATCCGCATCGCCGTACCATTGACGGCTTCGTAAAAATGTAGGCACGAAACATGCACTCCGCACGCGGCGCGCTTAATTTGAAATATACATAAGACTTTACTATCTCAGGGAGGATCAACTTGATAATACAGCTTGATGAAGCAAAGCGTACTCTCGGCGGACTTAAGGTGTCCGTCGACGATCTCGGCTCAGCTTTGAAAATAGAGGAACTGAAAAAGGAAGTGGAGGAGCTTGAAAAGGAGACGGTCGCACCCGACTTCTGGAACAGAAGCGACTCCGGTCAGGTGCTTCAGACCGTTAAAACGAAAAAGGATACGATAGCGGCTTACGAAAATCTCCAGAGCCGCATCGAGGACACATACGTCCTCATAGAAATGGGAATCGAGGAAAACGACGAAAGCGTGACCGATGAGGTGCTCTCCGAGGTCGAGGAGATAAAGCAGATCGAGGAGCGTATGCGCCTCGAGACACTTCTCTCCGGTGAATACGATGTCAACAACGCGATAGTGTCCTTCCACCCCGGCGCGGGCGGAACGGAGGCGCAGGATTGGGCGCTTATGCTCTACCGTATGTATACGAGATGGGGGGAGAGACACGGCTACACCGTCAAGCTTTTGGATTGGCTCGACGGCGAGGAAGCCGGACTTAAGAGCGCTACCATCCTTGTTCAGGGAGTGAACGCTTACGGCTACTTAAAGAGTGAGAACGGAGTTCACCGTCTTGTCAGAGTATCACCGTTCGATTCGTCCGGACGCCGTCACACCTCCTTCGCTTCGGTCGAGGTAGTGCCGGAGTTCAGCGACGATGACAACAACATCGAGCTCAAGGATGAGGATCTCGAGATAACCGCTCACCGCTCAAGCGGAGCAGGCGGACAGCACATAAACAAGACCGACTCGGCTATACGTATAACTCATATACCCACTGGTATAGTCGTCGGCTGCCAGACCGAGCGAAGCCAGCTCCAGAACAAGGAGACGGCGCTCAAGATGCTCAAATCCAAGCTCATGGAGATAAAGGCAAGAGAAAAGCTCGACAAGATAGAGGATATAAAGGGCGTAAAGACCAACATCGAGTGGGGCGCGCAGATAAGATCCTACGTATTCATGCCGTATACACTGGCAAAGGATAACCGCACCGGCTTTGAAAACGGTAATATAAACGCCGTTATGGATGGCGACATCGACGGCTTCATAAATGCATATCTGAAGATGAACAGCGGAAAATAAACAAAGGAGGATTATATGTTTATGTTGAGACGCACAAAATTGTATGCAGGTATTTCACTTTTGGTACAGTCGGTAACCTTTTTGGTTATGGTCATCATATTCCTTTTCAAAAACAAGAAGAATACCGCAGGTGTATTCATGGCTATCTCCCTTGCAAGCGGTGTAGCAGGCTCGCTGCTTCTGCTTAAAGAGATGCAGGAGGAAAGAGAAGAGGATGAGCTGTTCGACTCGATCGACGACGTGTACTCGGACGATTCGAATTTTGTAATAAGCGATTATCCCGAGGTTCCGGTCGACGATACCGCAGACGAGACCGAGTTTAACTGATGCTTTTATCGCGCGGAGGATGAAGCCTCCGCGCGAATTTAAGGTTCTGCCATGCCACATTTCGGATTTCTGAAAACAAATTGCGTAAACGTATTGACAAACGAGAGTTTTTGTGATATACTAACGG
>CAZSUR010000211.1:0-1992 GCA_964610075.1 uncultured Lachnospiraceae bacterium | reverse complement strand
CAAGCTCAAGATCAAACCCTCTTTTCTTTATACACCCATTCGCGCTGCATATGGAAGTTTACGGCATACAGAACGCCGTCGGTTATTATTTTGAACAGCTGCAAGAATAGGGTAGAGGTCAGATTAAACAGCGCTGAGAGCAGAAATACCATAGATGATGAAACTATAATCTGCCCGGCGCAAAGAATGTAGTATTTCGCGAACGCACCCGAGGTCTCCCGTTTCTTGAACACCACATTCTTGTTAAATAAGAAGTTAAACAGCGAGGACGGTATGCGAGAGCAGGCGGTAGCCACTATTATCTGCGTGAGATGCTCGACTCCGGGCATGGATGACAGAATGATATTTGCCAAAGCGAATATCCCCTGATCTATCGTGTAGGAAATGAGCGAGCTTAACATATATCTCATAAGCTGGCTGTAAATCCGCGCCGAATCTCTTATCGGACGAAAATGCGTCGCCTTGTTCTTTTCAAAGCAGACGGTGTCTATCGTCATCTGCATAAACGGGATCTCACCGCGGCTCATGTCAATGAGCATATTGGTCTCGTATTCATAGCGATCTCCCTTTGTGTTTACAAAGCAGGGGAGATATTTTTTAGGTATTCCGCGCAGCCCCGTTTGGGTGTCGGCTACGTCTATCTTGCAGCCGGTCTTGAATATGAACGAGGTAACGCTGTTGGTAAGCTTGCTTTTAAGCGATACCTCGGGGAGGCTGAAATCGCGCGCACCCAAAACGATCATTTCGTTAGAAACCACCGCCTCGGCGCAAGCTACAAGATCTTTTACGTTGTATTGATCGTCGCTGTCGGTGGTGACTACGCCAGAGAAGTCGATATCATTCTCGAGCAGGTGCCTGAATGCGGTTTTCAGCGCCGCGCCCTTTCCCATATTCTCTTTATGTGTAAGCAAAGTGACCTCGCTCAAAAGCGAGGCTCGGTCAAAATATTCTTCCGTATTCGGTCTGCTTCCGTCATTGACAAGGATTATGCGGGAAAATCCGGCATCTATGGCATCCGATATGACCTGAAGCATTCTTTCGTCGGGATTAAACGACGGAAGAACTATGGCAACATTAGAAATATCTCTCATAACCTTTACCAACTGTATTATTAAAAATTATATGTTAATTGTATCATATTTTAAAGCAAGCTGTCAACCGAGCCGAAAGGAGCTCATATCATGCCGATTATAAGCCCGGAGATGAGCGCAGCTCCGCTTGAGGCGATGGCTACCTTGAACAGATTGCCGTCGAAATACGCCGTGATGAGAGCTGCCGCAAAGCCGATAAGAGAGCTGTATATGTTTCCGGTAGCTCCCAATATGGAAGGGAAGGTCATAACGGCGAGCGCGGCGTAGGGCAGGTAGTGAAGAAACGATATAACAAATCGGTTTTTGAACTCGCGGCGGAATATCGCAAGCGGAATCAGTCTTATCAGATATGTAACCGCCGACATTGTAAAAATGTATAAATATATATTATTCTGCATCATTGTCACCGGCCTTTTCTATCGGGAATATGATCGCCGCCAAAGCTGATATCAGGACGGTGATTATTATTATCTTCATTCCGGAGGAGAGCTTACACAGCACCGGAATTACCGAAAACGCGCCGCTTGTGAGCATAGCTCCGATAACGACGGCGGCGGTAGCCTTATCGCCTCGCGCTTCGGGCACGATCACCGATATAAACATACCGTAAAGTGCGATGCTCATAGCTCCGACGACAACAGCCGGAAGTATGCCTCCGACGGCCGCTCCGATAAAGGTTCCGAGCACCCATCCGGGCGACGCCGCGCACATAAGTCCGTATACAAAGAACGGATTCAGCTTTCCGTTCTCGGAGGTGGCGGAAACAGCGAAGATCTCGTCGGTTATATCAAAAGCAACGAAAAATCTGTGATAGAATTTCGTTTTAGGTGAAAGCTTCTGGGAGAGAGCGCAGGACATGAGCATATATCTCAGGTTGATTACAAGCTCGGTGAACGCCATC
>CAZSUR010000210.1:0-2001 GCA_964610075.1 uncultured Lachnospiraceae bacterium | reverse complement strand
CGTTTACTCGATGTATTACGATTACGGAGAAAAGGTGAGCGCAATCCCCGGGCATCGGATCCTCGCGCTCAACCGCGGTGAGAAGGAGGATGTGCTCGGAGTCACAATCGATGTAGACAGCGATATTCCGCTAAACTCGATGTTCGCGCATATAATCACAAACTACAAGAGCCCCGCGTTTAAAGCGGTCGCCTCCGCGATAATAGATTCCTACGATCGTCTGCTCGCTCCGTCGATAGAGCGCGAGGTGCGCGCGGCGCTTTTCGACAGCGCCTGCGAGGGTGCGATAAAGCTGTTCTCGGAGAATCTGAAGAATCTGCTTATGGGAGCGCCAGTCAAGGGGCTCACCGTGCTCGGATACGACCCCGGATACCGCACCGGCTGCAAGCTCGCGGTAGTCGATCCCACCGGAAAGGTGCTTGACACCGCGGTGATATATCCGACCAAGCCTCATGAGAGAACGGCGGAGGCGAAGCGGACGGTCAAACGACTGATCTCACTCTACGGCGTGCAGCTTATCGCCATCGGAAACGGAACGGCATCGAAGGAAAGCGAGATATTCATCGCCGGACTTATACGTGAGCTTGACGCTCCCGTCCACTATGCAATGGTAAGCGAGGCCGGAGCATCGGTATACTCCGCATCAAAGCTCGCAGCCGAGGAGTTCCCGGATTTTGACGTGACCCAGCGAAGCGCGGTATCCATCGCGCGACGGATCCAGGATCCGCTGGCGGAGCTTGTAAAGATAGATCCGAAGTCGATAGGTGTGGGTCAGTATCAGCACGATATGAAGCCGGCGCAGCTAAGCTCAGCTCTCGACGGAGTGGTCGAGGACTGCGTTAACAGCGTCGGGGTCGATCTTAACACCGCATCGTATGCGCTGCTGTCATACGTTGCCGGTATAAACTCGACCACCGCCAAAAATATAGTGAAATATCGCGAGGAGAACGGCGAGTTCCGCTCTCGTGCGCAGGTGCTTAAGGTTCCGAAGATAGGAGCGAAGGCTTACGAGCAGTGCGCCGGCTTCCTTCGCGTGTCAGGCGGCGACGAGATACTCGACAACACCGCCGTTCACCCGGAATCGTACAAGACGGCAAAGCTGCTGCTCGACAAATTCTCCTATTCGAAGCGCGACGTTGAGAGCAACGCTCTGTCCGAGCTCGGTTCAAAGATAAAGGAGTACGGCGTATCCAAGCTGTGCACCGAGCTTGACGTCGGAGAGCCTACGCTGAACGATATCGTAAAGGAGCTTGAAAAGCCCGGCCGTGACGTGAGAGACGCCCTGCCAAAGCCGGTGCTCCGAAGCGACGTCATGGACATATCCGATCTCACTCCCGGTATGATAATGACCGGAACGGTAAGAAACGTCATAGATTTCGGCGCATTCGTCGATATAGGCGTGCATCAGGACGGGCTCCTGCATATATCCGAGATAACCGACAGATATATAAAGCATCCGTCGGAGGTGCTCTCGGTCGGAGACGTTATCCAGGTCAAGATACTCAGCACAGATCTGAAGAAAAATCGGATATCACTCACGGCAAAACTCTAATATATTAGAGTTTGTCCACAAAACGGTAATTTATTCGAAACACTTTCTTCCTCGCGCATTGTGCATTGTGCATAAACGCATATGCGAAAATTTGGGGAATTAAACCCTTTTAATATTAAAGTAAATTTGATAGAATATTGTGTAGTGAAAGCTCGCGCATTTTGCGGCATTTCGTCTGCAGAAGTGCGGTCAACGTATAAGGAGGATACATAACAAATGGCAAGTTTGTCTTTTAAACACATTTACAAGAAATATCCCGGCGGAGTTACCGCCGTTTCCGACTTCTGCCTTGAAGTTAAGGATAAAGAGTTTATAATATTCGTCGGACCGTCCGGATGCGGTAAGTCCACAACACTTCGTATGGTTGCAGGTCTCGAGGAGATCACCGAGGGTGAGCTCTACATCGACGACAAGCTCATAAACGATATCGCTCCTAAGGACAGAGACAT
>CAZSUR010000209.1:0-2029 GCA_964610075.1 uncultured Lachnospiraceae bacterium | reverse complement strand
GAGAGCGGTGCTGGGCGAAAGGATAGAGTTCTCGCCGAAATCCAGCTACGACTACATGATGGTCATATTCGACGAGATGAAAAATGACGGTATATACGACAGAATAAACTCGATCAACGCATCAGATAAGTTCGGTATCTATATAATCGCGGACGACGGACGGCTCAAGGTGACCTTCGGTGACAACTCCGATATGGCAGAAAAGCTCAAGTTCATGTACGCGATAATGGAGAAGCATATCGAGGAAAATTCTGTCGTTTCGATCGACGTTTCGTACACGGACAGCGCTTTTGCAAGCTATCAGGATGAGCTTTTTAGCGATTGAATTGTAAAAATATCATAAATTTTCGAAAAAAGTATTGCATATTTGTTAAAAAACATATATCATATAGTATGAGTAGTTTTATAACTGTTGATCAATTTCATAAAAATAAAGCAGATGTATATAAAGTTTAGGAGGAAATAAATTATGCCTTTCGAGTTGGATAATAGCTATGACAGCGGCGTTAATATTAAGGTGATCGGAGTCGGCGGCGGCGGAAACAACGCAGTTAACCGTATGATCGCCACAAAAATAAGAGGCGTGGAATTTATTGCAATAAACACAGATAAGCAAGCGCTTCTTCAGTCGTCGGCTGAGGTTAAGATTCCGATAGGAGACAAGCTGACAAAGGGACACGGTGCCGGAGCTAACCCGGACATCGGTATGCGCGCAGCAGAGGAAAGTGCAGAGGAGATAGCCGCTACTCTTAAGAATGCCGATATGGTATTCATCACTACCGGAATGGGCGGCGGTACAGGCACAGGTGCTGCTCCCGTCGTTGCGAAGATCGCAAAGGACATGGGAATACTTACAATAGGAATAGTTACGAAGCCTTTCGCTTTCGAGGGCAGACGCAGAATGGATGCCGCAGAGGCAGGGATCGCGAAGCTCAGAGAATGTGTTGACTCTCTTATAGTCATCCCGAACGAAAGACTTAAGATGATATCCGAGACGAGAATCACTCTCGCAAATGCATTTGCAGAGGCTGACAACGTTCTCAAGCGCGGAGTTCAGAGCATCTCCGAGCTCATCAACGTTCCCGGAATCGTAAACCTCGACTTTGCCGACGTTACCGCTATCATGCAGAACGCAGGTACGGCACACATGGGCGTCGGAAGCGCAGAGGGCAAGGAAAAGGCTACGGAGGCTGCAAAGCTTGCTATCTCCAGCCCGCTGCTTGAGACCTCTATCGCAGGCGCTAAGGGAATCCTTATCAGCATAACCGCTTCTCCCGACATAGGACTCGAGGAGATAGATATCGCTTCGTCCATGATCACCGACGAGGCTCATCCCGATGCACAGATCATCTGGGGTGCTGCATTCGACGAATCGCTTGAGGACAGAATGAACATCACGGTAATCGCTACCGGCGTTGATTCGGTAAACGATACCCCGAAGAAGGAAGCAAAGGCTCCCGTAAAGGAAGCTTCGGCTGATGACGAGGCTGACGAGGCCTCGGACGGCGAGGATGACGGAGACGGAATCTCTGACAGCGACTTCGACGATATCATGAGCATACTCAAGAAGACGAGAAGAACAGACGGAAGATTCTGATCGAGAAACAAAGATTTAAAAGCCAACGGATGCGTAAGCTTGCCGTTGGCTTTTTTTGTGCTTCGACGTCGGGCATGAGCCTTGCGGAGCATCCGACTGAGTGCCGGAACGCTTGCGTAGTTCGCGTGACGTTTGCGCGAGGATGCGGAGCTGTGCGACGACACTCAAATGCGACGGTTGCTCCTGTTTCGCGTGCATCCGATCCATTAATTTGTGCGCCCGGAGATATGCGTGTATCTGCTGCACTGACGTCGTTTTTATGGTGAAATTTAATTGCGTAAAAAAATAAAAAAAGTCAATAAAAAAGTATTGACAAAGGGTATGATGTATGATATAATAACAAACGTCGCAGAGCTCAGGGGCTTGCGACAGAATGAATGGGAGCATAGCTCAGCTGGGAGAGCATCTGCCTTACAAGCAGAGGGTCATAGG
>CAZSUR010000208.1:0-2040 GCA_964610075.1 uncultured Lachnospiraceae bacterium | reverse complement strand
TTCGAAAGCTGCTCGAATATAGAAAACGGATAGAGCAGAGCTGCCGGATATGACGTCCGACAGCTCTGTACCTGCGTTTGCAAAAAAATAATATTTTTTCAAGGGAGAATACAAATGAAGAAGAAAATACTTTTTATTTCGGATCTTGACGGTACCTTCATGCGTCCGGACGGCACTATATCCTCCTTTTCAAAGGATGTTATAAATTCTCTTGCCGGAAGCGATTTCGGTTTTACCGCATCATCTGCGCGTACCCCCTCGACTATGACGAAGATAGTGGAGGGCATAGATTTTGCGGCTCCTGCAGTCGTCCTTAACGGTACGGCTATGTACGATTTTACAAAGAGAGAATACAGCGAGATCGAGGTAATGAGCGAGGACGCTGTACGCAGGATAGTAGAGATAGTGGACAAATACGATCTCCACGGATATTTCTATTCGATAAAGGAGGACAATATCATCTCGGCGTTCTATACGGGTGAGCTCAATCCCTCCGAGCAGAATTTTATGGATAAGCGTTTGGCTAACACCGGAAAGCGCTTTGTGCGCGTGGATTCGGCATCCGAGTGCCTCTCTCACAAGATATCCTATTTCACCAATGCCGGCGAAAAGGAGTCCACGATGAAGGCGGCTGAGGAGTTCAGAAAGATCGAGGGAATACACGTCGAGCACTATCATAATGTATATACCGAGAACGAGTGGTATCTCGAGCTTTGCCCGGCAACGGCATCAAAGCGTAACGGTATAAAGAAGCTCCGTGAGATGTACGGCTTTGAGCGCATAATAGCGTTCGGAGACAACACGAACGATATCCCCATGTTCGAGGAAGCGGACGAAAGCTATGCTGTCGGAAACGCAAAGGAAGAGGCGAAGAAGGCGGCAGGCGCCGTTATTGAGAAGAACTCGGAGGACGGAGTCGCAAAGCAGATCCTCAGAATATGCGAGCGGTATAAGGGCTGAGCCTGCGGCTCGGTGAAAATGCGCATGATGCACGGTTGCGTGACTATGCGGCGTGTAGCAAGAATCAACGATGCGCATGATATCGCGGCGTGCTCCACGAGGCGTGCGAAGCCATGACTTTAAAAAAATCCGCCTTACTCTTAAGGCATAGAAATGCGCGATAATACGAGCATACAAAAACTCCCCGAATCGGTCATGAACCGTTCGGGGAGATGTTTTTGCTTTAAATTGTAGCGATATCGCTTCGCGCTTGCCGCTTCTTTCGAGCTGCGGCGGAGCTTATCCCAACGCTATGTCAAGCACCATCATAAGTACGAAGCCGAGCGCCGTTCCGATCGTTCCGACGTTGCTGTGCTCTCCTGCCTGGGATTCGGGCACGAGCTCCTCGACTACGACGTATACCATAGCTCCTGCGGCAAAGGAGAGAACATACGGCAGAAGCGGAGTTATAAACGAGGTCAAAAGAAGGGTGATTATCGCACCGATCGGCTCAACGACACCCGACATCACTCCGTAGGAGAATGCGCGACGCTTGGATATTCCGGTTCCGACAAGCGGCATCGAGATAATTGCGCCCTCCGGGAAGTTCTGTATCGCTATACCGAGCGCCAGAGCGAACGCTCCTGCTGTCGACATTATGGTGTTTCCGCTTGCAACTCCGGCGAATACGACTCCGACCGTCATGCCCTCGGGCAGATTGTGCAGGGTGACTGCGAGCACGAGCATAAGCGACTTGCCGAGTGTGCTTTTCTTGCCCTCCTGCGTGTCGGATGTGAGGTGCATATGCGGAATGATCGAGTCGAGCACGAGCAGAAAGCCAACGCCGAGCAGAAAGCCTACCGCTGCCGGCAGCCATCCGATCTGTCCGTTAGATATTGCAAGGTCGATCGACGGGATGATAAGCGACCACACCGACGCCGCAAGCATAACTCCGGCGGCAAAGCCGAGAAGTGCTCGCTGAACGGTGGAGGATATCTTTCCGCGCAGGAAGAATACCATCGACGAGCCGGCTATCGTGCCGATGAGAGGAATGAATATTCCGATAATGATTTTTAAAGTGTCACTCATGATAATAAAGTC
>CAZSUR010000207.1:0-2049 GCA_964610075.1 uncultured Lachnospiraceae bacterium | reverse complement strand
ATATCGGTCGTAGTATCGGCAAGCTGTGCCTTTACTGCATCCGAATCCTTTGAAGCTTCGATTATATGCTCGGTGAGCTTGTTTGTATACGCAAGCGTTCCGGTGAGCATGGTGGATACCGCATCCTCGCTCGGACGGATTATTCCGGTGACCTTGAGGGTCATTCCGTTGTCGTACAGATACTTCATTCCGGTCTGCGTCTCACGCAGATCGGTATAAAGTCCGGTGCTCTCGTCAAGCGTGTAGCAATCCGAGCCGAATACGACGTGGAACTCCATGTCGCATATATCCTCATAGCTCCAGCTCTCGTCCTTTACCTCGACCGAGGTGCCGTTGAACGCTGCGGACGCGAGCGCGTCGATATCCTCCGCCGATTTCAGTCCGAGGGCATAGAGGGTCATGTCGTGTATCTCGTTGTTTTCATCGACGACCAAAACGACCTCATCATAGTCGTTTGGCCAGCTTCCGTAGATGAGATCATACTGCTTTTCAAGCAGAGGGCTTATAAGCTTTCCGTCGTTTCCGGGGAGCATCTCCTGCCAAAGATTTCCGCCCATGGGCGAGAGGCTTGACATCATGCTCATGCTGCTTCCACCCTGCATCGTTGCGGTTTCGCTAAGCGCGGACATATCGAGACCGATGTATTTGAGAAGCAGATCCTGCATGAGCGTTTGTGTATCCGACTGGATTATCGTGCCGTCGACGTTTTTGGTGTATATCAGCATATCCATGTCGTAGGTGTACTGAACTCCGCTTACCGAATCACGGAGGGAGCTTTCCTCGTCTCCGCTCTTCTTTAACTCGTTTGTCAGATACTCCTTAAACGATTTAAGATCGTTTTCGGTCGTATCCGTTTGGCTGAGCGAGTTGACCATATTGTATACCATACCTTTCTGGTATACGGCGTCGTTCTCATGCTCTCCCTCGGAGGTGGCGAGTCCCATGAAGGTCTCCATAAGCGAGGTCATATCCATGCTTTGCGCCTCAAGGGTGAGCGGATAGGATGCAAGTGTGTCCTCCTGCAGGGTGTTTATATACGTCGTCATTCCCTGGGAAACCGCGAATATAAGCGCAATACCTATTATTCCTATGCTTCCGGCAAAGGAGGTGAGTGCGGTGCGTCCCTTTTTAGTGAATAGATTTTTAAGCGAGAGTCCGAACGAAGTAAACGGGGACATTGACGGCTTCTTTTCCTTTTTGTGCTTCTTCGGCGCTTGCTTTGCTTCCTCTGCGAGCAGCATCTTCTCATCCTCGGTGAAGGGGACGGTGTCGCCGGTGAGCTTGCCGTCGAGCATACGGATTATTCTCGTCGAGTATTTCTCCGCAAGCTCGGGGTTATGGGTTACCATTATTACAAGGCGATCCTTTGCCACCTCTTTTAAGATATCCATTACCTGTACGCTCGTCTCGGTGTCGAGAGCTCCGGTCGGCTCGTCAGCCAATATGATATCGGGGTTATTTACGAGCGCACGTGCGATAGCCACGCGCTGCATCTGACCTCCCGACATCTCGGACGGGCGCTTGTTTATCTGATCTCCGAGTCCGACCTCCTCGAGCGCCCGGCGCGCACGCATCCTGCGCTCGCGCTTGGATACTCCGGAGAGGCTGAGTGCGAGCTCGACGTTCTGCAGTACCGACTGGTGCGGTATGAGGTTATAGCTCTGGAAAACGAAGCCTATCGAGTGGTTTCTGTACGAATCCCAATCTCGGTCGGAAAAGTCCTTTGTCGATCTTCCGTTTATAACGAGATCTCCGTCGGTGTAGCCGTCGAGCCCGCCGATTATGTTGAGCATCGTCGTCTTTCCGCAGCCGGAGGGACCGAGTATCGAAACAAACTCACTTTTCCGGAATTGCAGGTCGATCCCTTTAAGAGCATGGACGGTATCACCGCCTGCGGGATAATCCTTTTTTATGTTTTTTAATTCCAACATGAATAAAAATTCCTTTCGGTCGTGGCTGATTATTCAGCCGGGGTGAATGGGCGTTTCATTTTTATATTTCGTAGATATTTTTCTCTATATCGTCGATATTTTGAGACATCTTCTCGCT
>CAZSUR010000206.1:0-2053 GCA_964610075.1 uncultured Lachnospiraceae bacterium | reverse complement strand
CCTGCCGCCACTACTCGCGCGCGTATATACGCCACCTTTTCAAGGCGAGAGAGCTGCTAGGCATGAGACTTTGCGTGCTCCACAATCTCTATTTCTACAACGAGCTTATGGAGAAAATACGCGAGGCGCTCGACGAAGGCAGATACACCGAATTTTACAACAAATATCGCGATATACTCGGCACTCCCGTAGAATAATAAAAAGGAGCTTTGATGGTGTTGGCATTATATATCGCCGCAGGCACGCTTGTCGCCGCACTTATCGTAATATCTGTCGCGACCATCCACCTTTTCCGGCTCGGCTTTATGCGCTCGGATCGCAAAAGCGAGCGGCTTGAGGAGCGTGAGCGCGCTATCGCCGGTTTTCTCGCATCGGTAGAGTTCGAGGACCTGCACGTAACTTCGGACGACGGGCTTACACTTTATGCGAAATATATACCTGCACAAAGCAAAAGTGACCGCACGATAATACTCCTGCACGGCTACCGCTCCTCGCCTGAGGCGGAGTTCGGTACGCTTATAGAGGAGCTTCACCGCTCCGGCTGCAACCTGCTTATACCCGATATGCGTGCCCACCGCAAAAGCGAGGGCAGATATATAACCTTCGGTATAATGGAGCGGCTCGACTGTGTTCGTTGGGTAAAGGAGGCGGAGAAAAGCGCATCCAAGATCATGCTTTACGGCATCTCCATGGGCGCCGCGACCGCACTCATGTCGGCAGATCTGCTGCCGGGATCGGTGCGCGGGATCATAGGTGATTGCGGCTATACATCCCCCGATGATATACTGCGTCACGTGCTCCGTACCGAGTATCACCTCCCTGCCTTTCCGCTTATATATACCGTTGGCGCGATATGTCGTATCTTTTGCGGGTTTTCGCCAAAAGCCGCAGCAGCAACAGATTCGTTGCGCCGATCCGACCTTCCGGTGATGCTCATACACGGAGAGAACGACCTGTTCGTTCCGACATCGATGTCGTACACCAATCTCGAGGCGGCAAGAGAAAGCAGCACCCGCCTGCAAAGAGGCGCCGCAGCCGAGCTTGTGATAATACCGGGTGCCGCACACGCGGAGAGCCATCGTGTAGCTCCGGACGAGTACCGGGCGGCGCAGAATCGCTTCATTTCCAACGTATTCTCGAAATAAACGACTTGCACCGCGCACGCGAAAAACGATTGGCGTAGCCATCGCACATCACAGAAAGCAAAAAAAACAAAACCTCAACGCAGCATCTCTGCGTTGAGGTTTTTTACGGTATTACTACCCTTTTATCTTTTTCCAATACTCCATCGCGGCGAGCTCGTTCTTATTTTGACCGAAATGGTAGAAGGTCTCGTCCGCAATATCGTCCGGTAGATATTGCTGCTTTACGTAATGCGACGGATACTCGTGCGGATATTTATAGCCGCGGTAGTTGTGCCCCGGGCTCATATACGGCGGCACGTTCTGCCCGCGTCCGCTATCTATCGCTGATTTTGCGGCATCGTAGGCAAGGTAAGCGCTGTTCGACTTGGGAGCCGTCGCCAGCATTATCGTCGCGTGTGCGAGCGGTATTCGCGCCTCAGGCAGTCCCAGATCGAACGCTGAGCGTACGCAGGCATATACTATCGCCGGAGCCATCGGATAAGCAAGCCCTATGTCCTCCGAGGCTATCACCTGGAGACGTCGGCAGGCGCCGATAAGCTCGCCTCCCTCAAGCAGCTTCGCAAGGTAGAATATCGCAGCATCGGGATCGGAGCCGCGTATGGATTTTTGCAGGCATGACAACAGATCATAGTGAACATTTCCGCTTTTGTCGAAGTTTCCGACTATGCGCGGCGAGAAGGCATCGACCGACTCTTCGGTTATGGTGTCGCCCGAGGAATAATATACGTTTTCGAGAATGTTTATCGAGCGGCGCACGTCTCCGGCTCCGCATTCCGCGATATGATGCAGAACTCTGTCGTCTATCTTGCGATCGTATCCGGTCTCGGAGTTGAGAATATCAAGTCCGCGTCGAAGCGCTGCCGTGATATCATCGGGAGAAACCGCCTTAAACTCGAATACGGCGGAAC
>CAZSUR010000205.1:0-2082 GCA_964610075.1 uncultured Lachnospiraceae bacterium | reverse complement strand
TCGGTATACTGACCGATACGATGCTCTCCTCACGTCCCTGAAGTATTGAGTAAAGCGAGTTGCCGTCAAGCGCTTCGATGCACTCGGCAAGGGTCACTCCATCGTCCGGCAGGAGCGCGGCAAATGCGTAACGTCCGTCCGAATACGGCTTCATAAAGCCGCGCACTTGATCGCCGCCGAGGTATATGCTCTCGGTGCCGTGCATATACTCGACCTCCTGCGTGCTGCCATCCTCCTTTGTGAAGGTACCGGGCTTGATGTCGTTCTTGGCATACGTCTTGCTCCACTCTGCCTCAAAGGAGAGCGCGTTTATAAGATACATTATCGCATCCTTTGAGATATTGTCCAATATCTCGGGTATCATGCCGTCGGTATTGCTCTTGACCCATCCGTTTATTTCGCGAATGGCGGTATCGTCAAACGGGAGTCGATAGATATCCGCGCCGTAATAATCGCAGCAGGTCTGAAGAAAGTCGCGATTCACCTCAAAGGTGTCATCATCCGAAAACCATATCGAGTTTGCAAGATGGAGCTTGCTTTTCTCACCGCTCACAAGCCCGGAGCGGTAGCTGTAAAGATAGGTATTGAGCTCATCTCTGCCGATGCCGAAGGTATCCTCCATCTGGTGCAGGGTATCGCCATCTGCTCCGTTCATGGCCATCGCAAGCGCGTTCAGCACCGATAATGGTGACAAAAGCACGTTTTCGCCCTCGGCAAAATCTGCCTTAAGAAGCCGCATCGAAAAATCGACCGTCTCGCGGCTGTGATCGGCTGCATCCTCCGGTACCGTCACCGCGTTCGGCGTAATGCCATCGGTGAGATCTTCGCCATGCACATTAAATCCGCAGCCGATAATATTTGCGACCACGGCGCAGATAAGAAAAAGGCTTATAAGAGAGGTTGCTATCTTGATTTTTCTCATAATATTCTCCTTTTTAAAGCTATGCGCGCAAGCGTCGCACGCGATCTCGCATACCCGGATCTATCACGCTTCATACTCGCGCGTATGCAAGCGTAGCGTGCTACGCGGAGCGCATCCGGCGCTCCGTTGCGCGCCGAGCGCGTGATGTCTGCCGAAAAGCGCGTATCAGCGGAGTTATCAAAAAGGGGAAATGACATATCATTTCCCCTTTCAATCCAATTCAAAACGTTACGCAAGCGATCACTCGTTTGCAGTCTTCGAATCGTCGATTATCTTCTGTGCTACGTTAGCCGGAACCTCGTCGTATCTCGAGAAATAGAAGGTGAAGCGGCCCTTACCCTGAGACATAGCTCTGAGCGCGATGGGATAATCGCTCATCTCCGCCTTCGGAACCTCGGCGGAAACGACCGAATAGCCCTTTCTGCCTTCAGCTGCATCCATTCCGAGCACGCGTCCGCGGCGCTTGTTAACGTCTCCGATAACGTCTCCGACCATATCGTCGGGAACGCGCACCTTAAGCTCGCCTACCGGCTCGAGCAGGACAGGATTTGCCTTTGCAAGTCCATCCTTATACGCCAAGCTTGCCGCAAGCTTGAATGCCATCTCGGACGAGTCTACATCGTGGTAGGAGCCGTCGTAAAGATTAGCCGCCAGATTTACCACCGGATATCCGGCAAGCACGCCCTTCTGCATCGCGTCAAGCAGACCCTTTTCAACCGCCGGGAAATATCCCTTCGGCACGGCTCCGCCGACAACGCTTTCGGTGAAGGTGAGTCCCTCGTTTTCTCCGGGCGAGAACTCAATTCTTACATGACCGTACTGACCATGTCCGCCCGATTGCTTTTTGTGCTTTCCTTCAGCCTGGACGGTCTTACGTATCGTCTCGCGATAAGCGACCTTGGGCGGAGTCAGCTCTACCGACGTGCCGTATCTGTTCTTAAGTCTTGATACGGTAACGTCAAGATGTATATCTCCGATTCCCGATATAAGCAGTTGCTTTGTCTCGGCATCGTTCTCATATTTAAGCGATTTATCCTCCTGGAGGAGCTTGTTGATTCCCTGGGATATCTTATCCTCGTCTCCCTTTGCGAGAGGACGGATGCACTGCGTCATAAACGGCTCGGGGAATACTATCGGCGCATATTTTATATCAGAATCCG
>CAZSUR010000204.1:0-2104 GCA_964610075.1 uncultured Lachnospiraceae bacterium | reverse complement strand
AGATCATTCGAAAATTTTTCATCTGTATAGTAGGCGGAGGTCAAAAAATGCAGCCGACATTGTAGGCTGCTATACGACGCGATCAAAAAGAACGCTGAGATGCGGAAGCGTGTGTTCTACCTCTCGCGCTACGCTATCACTGCTGTAAAAGTATTTTACCCCGTGAGCATGGCTTTATGCTCACGGGGTGCGTGCTCTGATATTTTCGGGCGCTTTATTTTGCCGCGTCGCGGAGCTCGGAGATTGCTGCGGCAGGGGAGGGTGCTTTGAACACCGCCGAGCCGGCAACTATAACGTCGGCGCCGGCGCAAGCGACCGCCTTCACGTTGGTTTTATCGATTCCGCCATCGACCTCAAGTTCGATTATATAGCCGGAGGCATCTATCAGCTTGCGCGTGTCGCGAAGCTTATCAAGCGATGGCGGGCTGAACCTTTGTCCGCCGAAGCCCGGCTCTACCGACATTATCAAAATGAGGTTGAGATAGGGTAGAAGCGGCTCCAAAACCTCGACCGGCGTTCCCGGCTTTATGGATATTCCGGTCTTGATGCCTTTCTCATTCATTTCGCGCACGAGCGCGAGCGGATCGTCGCAGCTCTCGTAATGCACGGTTATGATATCTGCACCTGCGGCGACGAAGCTGTCGATATATCTTGCCGGATCGTTTATCATAAGGTGAACGTCAAACACGAGCTCGCTGTGCGGACGTATCGCGGATATTATCGGCGCTCCGAAGGATATGTTCGGCACAAAGGCGCCGTCCATGACGTCGAGATGGAGGTATTCTGCGCCTCCTGCCTCGACCCTTTTTACTTCGTCGTGTATATGTGCAAAGTCACAAGCAAGCAGTGACGGTGAAATTTTTATCATTGCAGATCTCCTGAAATTATTCCGGCTAAACGGTTTATTTTGCGGCAAAATCGAGTGGAATACGTCGGTGCGCGCTCCTCTCGATGCCTATGTCAAGTGGCAGTTTTGCGATACCGCCATATTATACTAACAGATAGCAAAAGCTTTTGACTGTCCGCGTCGGTCGGATCGGTTCGGAAGTGAAAAATCCCGGATGTGAACAGGAAGTCCCCGTTCGGCCGGCGCTGTAAATCCCGCTTCGAGGCTACTCGGAGCGGGTATTTTTATATATGAGCGAGACCGCGTGGCAGGAGATGCCCTCCTCGCGTCCGGTGAAGCCGAGCCGCTCTTCGGTCGTCGCCTTTACATTGACGCAGCTCTCGTCGACAGCGTATATTTCGGCTATCCTCTTTTTCATTTGAGGAAGATACGGAGCGAGCTTCGGACGCTGCGCTATCACGGTAACGTCGATATTGCCTACCGCCCAGCCTTCACGCTTGAGCAGGGAATGAACGTGTTCCGCGAGCTTCGCGCTGTCGGCTCCCTTGTATTTTGCATCGGTGTCCGGAAAGTGTTTTCCAATGTCACCGAGCGCTGCTGCTCCGAGCAGCGAATCCATGACGGCGTGAAGCAGAACGTCCGCATCCGAATGACCGTCAAGGCCGAGGGTGTGCGGTATCTCGACTCCGCCGAGAATGAGCTTGCGTCCTGTGATAAGCCGATGAACGTCGTATCCGTGACCTATTCTGTATGGTATCATTTTGTTCTGCCTCCGTTCGAGTTTTCAGCCGATTCTGCGGCTTTTGCACGCCGTGACTCTATTATCGCCCGGGCGAGGATTAGGTCGTGCGGAGAGGTGAGCTTTATATTTTCCGGTCCGCAATCGACCAGCTTCACGTCAAAGCCGCAATGCTCCGCGAGCATACAGTCGTCGGTGGCGGAAAAGCCGTCCTCCTTTGCGATATATGAGGCGGCACGGTAAAGCTCGGTCTTGAACACCTGCGGTGTCTGAGCCGCCCATATCGTGTCGCGGTCGAGCGTCTCCGCGATAAATCCGCCTGCTTTAGCCGATTTTATGGTGGAGGTAAGCCTCTCGGCGGCGGTTGCCGCCTTGTAGGTGCAGGCACTTTGCAGCACCCGGTATATCATATCCTCGGTCACAAGGCAACGCGCCGCATCGTGGATAAGAACGTAGTCGGTGCGCTCGTCTATACGAGCAAAGCCGGCGCTCACCGATTCGGTGCGCGTGCTTCCTCC
>CAZSUR010000203.1:0-2114 GCA_964610075.1 uncultured Lachnospiraceae bacterium | reverse complement strand
AAAAATTATGCTTGAATTAAAAGTTGATAAAAACGGAGAGGGACATTGCTACACCTGCATGGGCTGCCGCAGCTTCCTTACGCCGTATATCGACGAAGAGGGAAAGCCGAAGTACTACGGCCGTTTCAATCAGGGTGTCGTTACGGTCAATCTTGTTGACATCGGACTTTCCGCAAAGAAGGATCTCGACAGCTTCTGGAAGATATTCGATGAGCGTATGGAGCTTTGCCACAGAGCGCTTCAGTGCCGTCACGAGCGTCTTACCGGAACCTATTCGGACGTAGCTCCGATACTTTGGCAGTACGGTGCGCTCCTTCGCCTTAAAAAGGGAGAGACGATAGACAAGTATCTGCACGGTGGCTACTCCACGCTTTCTCTCGGATACGCAGGTCTATGGGAGTGCGTTTACAGCCTTATAGACAAGAAGCTCACAGAGCCGGACGGAGAAGCGCTCGGACTCGAGATAATGAGAAAGCTCAATGAGTACACCGCAAAGTGGAAGGCTGCAGAGAACATCGACTATTCGCTTTACGGAACTCCGCTTGAGAGTACGACCTACAAGTTTGCAAAGTGCCTCCAAAAGCGCTTCGGAATCGTTAAGGGCGTTACCGACAGAAGCTATATCACAAACAGCTATCACGTACACGTTACCGAGGATATAGATGCGTTCTCCAAGCTCGCGCTTGAGGCGAAATTTCAGGCTCTCTCGCCCGGAGGAGCTATCTCCTACGTCGAGGTGCCGAATATGCAGAACAACCTTGATGCCGTTCTGTCGGTCATGAGATTTATCTATGACAACATAATGTACGCGGAGCTTAACACAAAGAGCGATTTCTGCCAGGTCTGCGGATACGACGGAGAGATCGAGGTAAAAGAGGACGCGGACGGAAAGCTCATATGGGAGTGCCCTCAGTGCGGCAACAAGGATCAGAGCAAGATGAACGTCGCACGTCGCACCTGCGGATATATAGGCACGCAGTTCTGGAATCACCGACGCACGCAGGAGATAAAGGAGAGAGTGCTTCATCTCTGATCTGAAATAAAAGAAGAAACGGGATATGCTATGAATTATGCGGCAATAAAGAAAAACGACGTTGCCAACGGGCCGGGAGTGCGTGTGTCACTCTTCGTGAGCGGTTGCCGTCATCATTGTAAAAACTGCTTTAATAAGGAAACGTGGAGCTTCGATTACGGCGAGCCGTTTACCGAAGCTACCGTCTCCGAGATAACGAGCGCGCTGTCAAACGGCTATATAGAGGGGCTGTCCCTTCTTGGCGGCGAGCCGCTCGAGCCGGAGAATCAGCCGGCGATAGCCGAGCTTGTGCGCGAGTGCAAGAGCAGATTTCCCGATAAATCCATATGGTGTTATACCGGCTTTCTCTTCGGCGATCTGCTATCCGGCAAGGTCGGAGATCACGATACCGTGATGCGGCTGCTTTCTTATATCGACGTTGTCGTTGACGGAAAGTTTGTTGAGGAAAAGAAGGATCTGTCACTGATATTCCGCGGCTCATCGAACCAGAATATCATAGACGTTCCGGCGTCGCTTGCGGCGAAAAAGACGGTACTGCTTCCGGGCACGTGGAAAAGAAAATCCGGAAGCGGAGATATATACGAATGAAATTGACGGAGGATTCAAATGAACGGCGGTAAGGTTAACGTAAAAAAGCTTGTACCCGAGGCTATCGTGCCGACGTACGGCTCGGAATTTGCGGCAGGGGCGGACGTCTATGCCTGCAACGGAGGCGAAAGACTTGAAATAGCTCCGGGTGAGACGAAGTTCGTTCACACCGGAATAGCTATGGAGATACCTGTCGGATATGCCGGACTGCTTTACGCAAGAAGCGGCATTGCCTCAAAGAGAGGCTTAGCTCCTGCAAATAAGGTGGGAGTTGTCGACAGCGATTATCGCGGCGAGATAATGGTGGCTTTGCACAACCACTCGTCCGAGGTGCAGTACGTGGACGATGGCGAGCGTATAGCTCAGCTCGTTATAGCTCCGTATTATACGGCGGAGTTTATCGAAGCGGAGGAGCTTGACGATACAAGTCGCGGCGAAGGCGGCTTCGGTTCGACCGGTAAAAAATAAAAGAGTCAACGCTATGGCAGGCAAT
>CAZSUR010000202.1:0-2118 GCA_964610075.1 uncultured Lachnospiraceae bacterium | reverse complement strand
GTAACCGCAATAACCTCCGGCTTTATCGTAGCGATGGCTTTCAAAGGCAAGCCGAAATGAGTCTGCGACGAAATGAGGCTATGTCGAAATAATGTGCATAGAATGCAGCCGAGGCAGGTTTAGACGAAACGAAAATATGTGCAAATGTTGCAATTCGCACAATAACGGCAAAGCTTCGTAATACCGTTCCGGTAACGCACCGCGAAGTAAACGCAGAAAAGCTCAAGATAATATTGAAAAGTCGTATAATTATACAAGAATCAAGCCCTTGCTTATACAACAAGGGCTTATATTCGATTTTATGGCATCCGGAGCTTTTAGCCCTGCGCCGCTTTGCGCTTCTTCTTGCGCTCGAGGCGGTGGATGATATACTCTGCTCCGACAACTCCGCTGCAGCCGAGGTTATAGAAGTATTCCCTCTTCAAGGTGTCGATACGCTCGCGATAATCCTCCTGATTTGCGATTATCTCGGCAACGACGCTCTCGATATTCGCAACCTCGGATTTTTCGACCTCGCGGCCGATCTTCGAGCGCGCGGTTATATCAAACGGCTTTATCGGAATCTTCTTATAATCCTTATTTACGACCTTCATCTGCGTATTTATGAAGAGCGTGGGCTTGTTGGTCGTAAAGCTGTACTCAAACGCGATAGCCGACCAGTCGGTGATAAGCAGGTCCGCATTGTATACGGTAGAGTTGGACGAGAAATCGGTCTGTATCTCGAAATCCTCATTAAACTTGGACTTGTATTTCTCCTGCATCTCCTTCATGTTCATCGGGAAACGTCTTATATACTGCGGATGAGGACGTATGATTATACGATATCCCTTTCCGTAGAGGGAGTTCACGAGATCATCAAGGCAGGAATCGAGGATATTATCATACTGCCACGAAGGTGCAACGAGGATGGTTTTCTTCTCGTTTTCGACCTTAGGCGAGGACTCGTACGCTGCTATCATATTGTCGATAAGCGCATATCCATACTCGACGATCCTCTTTTTCGGCGTGTGACGGAGCTTCTCCATCGCACGTACCTCCGCCGCCTGATGACGGCTGACCGCGAATATGGTATTGAAATAATCGAGCGCTCCCGTACGGTAGGTGAGGTTAAGGCTCGTGCAGCCGTGATCTACGTAGATATACTCGGTCTTGGGATTGATCTTCGAACGCTTGATGTGGTACTTCTCAAGGTCGGGAGTTGTCATTACGACGATATCCGCATCAAGCTTCATCATAAGCGAGATGAGACGATTTTCATCCGCGTAATAAGGAATGATACGCGGCTCATTCTTATTGAATATCGCATCATCCGGAGCACTCGTCACGTAGTGGATGGTGTAATCGGACATCTCGAGGATGGCGTCTATCAGATTCGAGAAATACTTGTAATATCCGCTTCCCTCTGCATAGAACACTATCTTCATGTGCTCTTTTTTAGCATTTTCAAAGAACTGCTTGTAGTATTTTTTAGCAAGTACCTTATTCTTCTGTGCGACCTTTTTCTCCTCTGCCGCTTCCCTTTTCATCTCCTCGAGCGCATCGTAGTTTATGTACTTCTTCGGCGAATATATCATATTCACAAGATACATAACGAGTATCGAGAAAAGGTTTCCAAATCCCCAATACAGACCGACGCCTGCCGGAATGATGAAGGCGAAGAAGGTGGAAAATGCTATCATAAATATAGTCATTCCCCATTGAGAGAGCTTATTCTGCTCTATCTGCAGAACGTTTATCTTGTTCTGAATATAGCACATGATAAGCGCCGAGAGACCTGCAAATATCGGGACAAAGAATATAGCGTTTATCACGCCGATGTTCGGAGTTTCAGCCAGATTTATTCCCAAAAAATCCATTTTGAGCCCCTGGATCGCGGATATCGCGGAATCAGCTCCGGGAATGGAGGAAAAAAGCGAGGTATAAGAGGGATTTTTAACGTGCTCAACAGCGATAAGCTGTGCGGTGGAGCCGAGCTCGTCAACCGTGGTACCCATGATCTCCGCCGTTTTCTGTACGAAAGCCGCGGCGGTCTCGGTCGGAAGGTGGAGCAGGTGCTTCAGCGGCTTATATACAACGTCCAAAAGTCCGAAGATTATCGGAAGCTGCAAAAGCAGAGGC
>CAZSUR010000201.1:0-2119 GCA_964610075.1 uncultured Lachnospiraceae bacterium | reverse complement strand
GAGTGATATTCGCACATTACCGCCTTGACGCTGGAGGATTTTCCGGTGCCGGCATCTCCGTAAAGCAGGACGTTGTTGGCTCCGCGGTCGCAGATGAACGCCTCGGTGTTCTCGCGCAGCTCCGCCTTTTGCCAGTCGTAGCCGACGATGTCACCGAAGGCGACGTTTTCGGTGTGCTCTATCGCCTCAAGACGAGCCGAGGTCTCGAGCTCCTTTATCCTGAATGCGTGCGGAACGGCAAAGCTTCCGACTCCGACGTTTTTGTAAAATCCGGTTATTATCTCAAAAAGCGTGTCCCCGTCCGGCGAGGCGTTAAAATCGTTTACGGCTGAAAGCAGCTCATCTTCGGCTCCACGGCTTGCGCCCTTGTAGTTCAGTATTTGCGAAAGGCAGGAGCAACCGAGCTTCACGTCAAGCGAGGCGAGATCATAGCTCATTATATCGCAAAGCACGCGGATATCGTCGCGAGCGAAGCTTGTTATCGAGCCGGCAGGTACCTCCGCGCGCTCGCAGGCGAGCGAGAAGGCGTTCTCCGCCTCGGTCAGCAGCTTTATTATGTGGCAATGCCACAGATTTCCGGAAAATCCGCGGCTTTCTGCCTCCTCTATGAGTATATGGATGATCCGGTACACGCTCGAGATGAGCTCGTCGCGGTCGTAATGCCCGCCGGATACGGCGGCACATACCCCAGCTACTCCGGAGAGCACCGTGTCCGATGCGACATCGCGATATACGGATAATTTCTGCAATTGACGATACATGATATTTCTTCCTTTGATAAATTTATTTACGTAGTCTTAATTATACTCCGCTCGTGCGAATTTTTCAATATATATGCGGCTTTTGATTTGACTTTTTGCTGTGGGCGGCTTATAATGGTTATATCGGGCACCACCCGATGCGATTACGTTGATTTTGGAGGATAGCTGTGTTTAAGGTTACGTTAAAGGTTGATGGAATGGCTTGCGGTATGTGCGAAAAGCGCGTCAATTCGGCGATCGAGGCTGAATTTGACGTAAAGAAGGTCGCATCCTCGCATAAAAAAGCGCAGACGGTTGTCACCTCGAAGGAAGAGCTTGATGTCGAGCGTCTGAAGAACGTTATCGAGGACTGCGGATATACTGTCGGCGACATTACCGTCGAAAAATAATATAAGCTAAAATAAAAAAGTGCTGTATACGATCGTATACAGCACTTTTTGCTTGCTTTGGAATTAAAGCGCTACCTCGTGGCCGGTGCGCGCGGACTCGTATATTGCTTGGAGTATCTTTATCATGTTTACTCCCTGCTGAGGCATATAATCCTTCTCCTCACCGTCGAGCACTATTCTTACGAAGTGGCGGAGTGCAGCATCGTGGCCGTCGCCCATATCGCCGCTGCGGAGATTGTCAACGAGCTTGCCATTCTCCTCCGAATAGATCTCGGCGTTGCCGTTGTCGCTCCATGTCATGCCCGCCTTTGTTCCGCGAAGCTGAACGAAGCGCTCCTCCTTCTTTATGTTGGATGCCCAGCTGAACTCTATCTGCAGGCAGGAGCCGTTGTCGAATCGGATGAAGCCCATAGCGAGATCCTCAACGTCGAACGTTCCGCCCTCGACCGAATCGCCGAAAGCGCTGTGCTCGGAATCGGATTCCGCTGTGTCGTTTACAAACTTAGTATATGTGCAGCCGGATACCGCTACCGGCTTCGGGTTGCCCATAAGCCATATCGAAAGGTCGATCATGTGTACGCCGAGGTCGATAAGCGGTCCGCCGCCCGAGCGCTCCTTAGTCGTGAACCAGCCGCCCTTGCCGGGGATTCCGCGACGGCGTATCCATCCGCATCTTCCGCAGTAGATCTCGCCGGCGTTGCCTGCCTCGATGTATTTCTTGAGATACTTCGAGTTTTCGTAGTATCTGTTGTTTCTCATTACCATGAGCACCTTGCCTGCCTTCTCGGAGGCAGCCTTCATCTTCTCTGCTTCCTCAACGCTTACGGCGTCGGGCTTTTCACAGAATACGTGAAGCCCGTGCTCGAATGCATATATCGCAATGGTCGAGTGGAGATTGTTCGGTGTCGCGATGTCAACGGCGTCAAGCTCCTCATTCTCTATCATCTTTTTGTAGTCGGTGTATACGGC
>CAZSUR010000200.1:0-2153 GCA_964610075.1 uncultured Lachnospiraceae bacterium | reverse complement strand
CTACCTTTTCTCGATATGGCAGAGCAATTCTTCACTAATACGCAATAAGGTAGACGCGAGCGGAGATATAATCCCGGCGGGAGTGCTCTACCACATCGCCTCCCCAACCGATAACACCTATCAGAATCTAAAGCAGCCGGAGGACGTTCTGCGTGCCGCAGGTATGGCGATGAAGAAATCCGGGCTTTTGCTTGAGGACATGGATGTTTTGCGCGCAATGGATAAAGCGCTCAACGGCAAGTATATTCCGGTAAAGCTTCAGACAAACGGATTCCGCGCAAGCGATAATCTTGAGTCGCTTGAGAATATGGGCTCGCTCATGCGCGAGGTCACCGACAAGGTGGCAAGCATCGTCGAGGAGATGAAAGCTGGAATCGCAAACGTTGATCCAATGAAGAAAAAGGATCACGACGCCTGCGAATATTGCACCATGCGATCCATCTGCAGAAAGATCAACTGATTGTATAACGGTGATAGATATGTCAAACGAACAAACGAAAAAGCGCTGGACAGAAAAACAGCTTGAAGCCATCACGGCTGACGACAAAAGAATACTTGTTTCGGCAGCCGCAGGCTCGGGAAAGACCGCAGTACTGACCGAGCGTATCATAAGGAAGCTGACCGATACCGAGCATCCTGCCGACATATCGCGTATGCTTGTCGTGACCTTCACGAAGGCCGCCGCGACAGAGCTTAGGGAGCGCATCGGCGCAGCTCTTCTCGTTGCTATGGCGGAGAATCCGCACAATAAGCATCTGTCGCGCCAATATATGCTGCTCGGAAAGGCAAAGATATCGACAATACACAGCTTTTGCTACGATATTGTTCGCGCCAACTTCCAAAAGCTCGGATTCCCCTGCAACGTGCGCCTGATGGACGAAAACGAAACCGATCTCATGTCAAGCGAGATAATGGAGTCGGTGGTAGATCACTACTACAACTCCGACGAGGAAAGCTGCGATATCGAGGATTTCAACTCATTCATCGACAACTTCACCTCATCGCGTGGAACGGACAGGACAGATCTGTTCATCTCGCTTTATAAGAAGCTTGAGTCGTACGTTTCGGGAATAGATTTCCTGCTCGAATCGTCAGACCGGCTTGATAAAGTGACGCAGATCGATTTCAGCGAGACAGTATGGGGAAAGGTCATATCCCGCGAGATAGCAGATACGGCAAAATACTACAATAGAATCTTTGCCGTGGCGTGCGAGAAATTCAAAAATAACGCCATATTACTCAAAAATTATTACCCATCTTTTGAGTACGACCGCGATTTTACCGAAAGGCTTGCGTTCGTAGCCGATAAATCCTTTGAAATGCTGCAAAAAGAGATCGAGTGCTATACTCCCGTATCGCTCAAAGCCGTACCGAGTGATATGAAAACTCAAGACGTTGCCTTTTGGCAAGGCGAGAGAAAGATCTTCACCGATAAGATTAAAAATCTGCGCAAAAAATACTTTTCCGCGACAGATGAGGAAAGGAGATTGTTTGCCGAGCAGAATGCGGATATCTGCCGCAAGCTCCACAAGCTGCTTTCCGAATATAATCGTCGGCTAAACGAGGAAAAGAAGCGCGGCGGAGTTATATCCTTTGCCGATCTTGAGCTTTTATCGTACAAGCTGCTCTACGACGAGAACGGAGAGCTTACCGACACGGCGCGCTCGATATCCGAAAGCTATGACGAGATATACATTGACGAATATCAGGACGTAAACGAGATTCAGGACCGCATATTCTCGGCTATATCCGAGACGGGCAAGCAGTTCATGGTAGGAGATATAAAGCAGAGCATATACGGCTTCAGGGGAGCCGAGCCGTCTCTGTTTGCAAAATACAGAGAAAGCGACGATATAAAAACAATCTTCCTTCAGAACAACTTCCGTTGCGACAGCCCGATAATCGACTTTTCGAACGAGATATTCGCAAAGCTGTTCAGTTGCGGAAGCGATACAATGAACTACGTACCCGAGGATCAGCTCGTGTTTTCGAGGTTAGGCGAAACGAAAAAAATCAAGCCTTATATACGAATTTTTTCCAATTTTGGTACAGATCGCGGCGATGATCGTACAACGTTCGAGCTGATAGAGGCGAAATTTATAGCTGACTACATAATGTCGTATTACGAGCCGAATAAGTTCTCGGATATAGCT
>CAZSUR010000199.1:0-2240 GCA_964610075.1 uncultured Lachnospiraceae bacterium | reverse complement strand
GGTGACCAGGGATGGTCGTCTGTCCGCCCACTTCGAGCATACGATAGCGATCACCCCGGACGGAGTGATAAAGCTCACCGAGATCGCATAGATATAGCATATTGAGTCATATGTCTCGTATTGATCCGAAAGTAATACCGGGCGGCAGCTTCGTTTACTCGAAGCGCGGCCGCGACTCTGGCAGGCTGCTTGTAGCGCTCGACGAGTCGGACGGCGGATATGTGCTGCTCGCCGACGGTATGTCAAGAAAAGTACAGAAACCAAAGAGGAAGAAGGTCATCCATATAGAATTAACCACGCTGCAGAGAATGGATATAACCGATCTGACAAATAAAAAGATTGCCGCTGCGGTTAAGGAAAAGATGAATGAAGCCTGTTCCTTTGAAATACCGAAAGGGTGATAATAAGTTTGGCAAAGGACGATGTTATAGAGTTTGAAGGCGTGGTACTTGAAGCGATGCCCAACGCAACCTTCAAGGTAAAGCTTCCGAACGGACACATTATAACGGCTCATATTTCCGGAAAGCTTCGTATGAACTATATATGGATACTTCCGGGCGACAAGGTAAAGGTCGAGGTTTCGGTCTATGACCTGACCAAGGGCAGAATTACCTGGCGCGCGAAGTAGGTCTTCAAAGAAAGGAATGGTTTAAAATGAAGGTAAAGCCTTCCGTAAAGAAAATTTGCGATAAGTGCAAAATAATAAAGCGCAAAGGAATCGTAATGGTTATTTGCGAAAATCCGAAACACAAACAGAGACAAGGATAAGGAGTGAATACAAAGAATGGCTCGTATAGCAGGCGTAGATATTCCGAACGCAAAGCGCATTGAAGCAGCGCTCACCTATATATACGGCATCGGCGACACCAGCGCAAAGGCAATCCTTGCCAAGACAGGTATCAATCCCGATACCCGCGCAAAGGACTTGACCGATGATGAAGTTGCCAAGCTCCGTGATGAGATAGAAGAAAACTACACCGTAGAGGGTGACCTCCGCCGTGAAGTTGCTCTTGACATCAAGCGAATGATCGAAATCAACTGCTACCGCGGTATCCGTCATCGTAAGGGTCTGCCGGTAAGAGGACAGCGTACAAAGACCAACGCAAGAACCCGCAAAGGTCCCGCTAAGACCATCGCTAACAAGAAGAAATAAGGAGGGGACTTTAAAATGGCAAAAGCCGCTAAGAAGGTTATCAGAAAGCGTCGCGAGCGTAAGAATATTGAACGCGGTGCGGCTCATATTCGCGCGACCTTTAACAACACTATCATCACCATTACCGACGTGACCGGAAACGCAGTTTCGTGGGCTTCCGCCGGCGAACTCGGCTTTAAGGGTTCCCGTAAATCCACACCGTACGCTGCACAGATGGCTGCCGAAACCGCTGCCAAGGCTGCAATGGAGCACGGTATGAAGAATATCGAGGTATACGTAAGAGGTCCGGGATCGGGACGTGAAGCAGCGATCCGCGCACTTCAGGCTACCGGTCTTGAGATCAGCATGATCAAGGACGTGACCCCGATCCCGCACAACGGCTGCCGTCCGCCCAAGAGACGCAGAGTTTAAGCTCTGTCCGACCACAGTCGAAATAAATCATCCGTTTATATAAATCCATAGGGAGGAGTAAACCAAAATATGGCAAGATATACAGGTCCGGCTTGCAGACTCTGCCGCCGTGAAGGCGTTAAGCTCTTTTTAAAGGGCGATCGCTGCGTATCTGATAAATGCGCTCTCAACAAACGTGCAAGCGCACCCGGTCAGCACGGTGCCGCAAGAAAGCAGGTAAAGGAATACGGCATGCAGCTTCGTGAGAAGCAGAAGGCAAAGCGTTACTACGGCGTACTTGAGAAGCAGTTTGCTAACTACTTCGAAAAGGCCGACAACATGGAAGGCGTTACCGGCGAAAATCTTCTCAGCCTGCTCGAAAGAAGATTCGATAACGTAATATACAGAATGGGTATGGCAGAGAGCCGCAAGGAAGCTCGTCAGCTCGTACTGCACGGTCACTTCACAATCAACGGCAAGAAGGTCAACATTCCGTCTCTGATCGTTAAGGCAGGCGACGTGATCGCGATCAAGGAAACCAGCCGTTCGTCCGAAAAGATCAAGGGACTCATCGATACTCTCGACACCCGTATCACTCCGAAATGGCTTGAGGTTGACAAGGCACAGGGAACCGCTAAGGTAGCAGCTCTCCCGACACGTGAGGACATCGATTTCCCGTTCGAAGAACATCTTATCG
>CAZSUR010000198.1:0-2267 GCA_964610075.1 uncultured Lachnospiraceae bacterium | reverse complement strand
ATTCAAAAACGGAAAATGTGTATACAAGCGCCCCACCACCGAAGAGATAAGAAGCTATTGCAAGGAACAGATAGATCTGCAGTGGGACGAGGTAAAGCGCTTCGAGAATCCGCACAACTACTACGTTGACCTCTCGAAAAAGCTTTGGGATATAAAACAGGAGCTGCTCCACGGATAAGCATTTTATCCCATATCATAGAAAAATATGATAAAATTACCGAAAAAACTCAATTTTATATTGATTAAAAACGCAAAATATGATAGAATTACAGTATCTATGTTTACGAGGTGATGTTATGTACAATAAGAAAACAATTGAAGATATCAATGTTTCCGGCAAGAGAGTTCTTGCAAGATGCGATTTCAACGTTCCTGTAAAGGACGGCGTTATTACCGACGATAAAAGAATAGTTGAGGCTCTGCCCACTATCAAATATCTTTCCGAGCACGGCGCAAAGCTTATCCTCTGCTCTCATTTCGGCAGACCGAAGGGTGAGTTCAAGCCCGAGTTCTCGCTTGCACCGGTTGCAAAGCGCCTTTCCGAGCTTCTTGGAAAAGAGGTTGCTCTGGCATCCGACGTTATCGGAGAGGATGCAAAGGCTAAGGCTGCCGCTCTTTCCGACGGTGACGTAATGCTCATCGAAAACGTTCGCTTCCACAAGGAAGAGGAAAAGAACGATCCCGAGTTCGCAAAGGCTCTCGCTTCGCTCGCAGAGATATACGTAAACGATGCTTTCGGAACGGCACACCGTGCTCACGCTTCGACAGCAGGCGTTGCTGATTATCTCCCCTCCGTTTGCGGATACCTCATCCAGAAGGAGATCTCGGTAATGGGCGGCGCACTCAGCAATCCGAAGCGCCCCTTCGTTGCCATCCTCGGCGGAGCAAAGGTATCGGACAAGATCGGTGTTATCACCAACCTTCTCACAAAGGTTGATACACTTATAATCGGTGGAGCTATGGCTTACACCTTCTTCAAGTCTCTCGACTACAAGATCGGTGATTCTCTCTGCGAAGATGACAAGGTAGAGCTTGCAGGCGATCTTCTCAAGAAGGCAAAGGAGAACGGCGTTAACCTTATAATCCCCGTTGACAACCGCACCGGTGACAGATACGCTCCCGATTGTGATACGCTTCTCGTTGATTCGGACAACATTCCGGACGGACATATGGGACTCGATATCGGACCGAAGACCGAAGCACTCTTCACAAACGCTATCAAGGGCGCCGGAACTGTTATCTGGAACGGCCCGATGGGAGTTTCCGAGTGGGAGAATTTCGCATCCGGAACACGCGCAGTTGCTACTGCAGTAGCTGAAAGCGGAGCAATATCCATAATCGGCGGCGGAGATTCCGCAGCTGCTATCGAGTCGCTCGGCTTTGCAGACAGAATGACACACATTTCGACAGGCGGTGGAGCTTCGCTCGAGTTCCTCGAGGGACGTGAGCTTCCCGGAATCGCTTGTCTCGACGAGAAGGATGCGTAAAAGATGAATAAAGCAAAAAGAACTGCCGTAATAGCCGGCAACTGGAAGATGAACATGACTCCGTCGGAGGCAAAGACTCTCATAACCGAGCTTATCCCCCTGACAGAATCGAAGAAGGGCTGCGACATAGTCATCTGCGTTCCCTTTGTGGATCTTGCGACTGCAGTCGAGCTTACAAAGGGCACCGATATAAAGGTCGGCGCACAGAACGTACACTTCGCAGAGAGCGGAGCTTACACGGGTGAGATATCCGCCGCTATGCTCAAGGAATGCGGAGTTGAATACGTCGTTATAGGTCACAGCGAAAGACGTCAGTATTTCGGTGAGACCGACGAGACGGTTAACCTCAGAATGAAGGCTGCTCTTGCAGCAGGACTTACCCCGATAGTATGCGTAGGCGAGCTCCTTTCCGAGCGTGACTGCGGAATCACCGAGGAGGTAGTTGCAAAGCAGACGAAGATCGCCTTCCTCGACGTATCCGAGGAGGATGCAAAGAAGGTCATCGTTGCATACGAGCCGGTATGGGCTATCGGAACCGGCAGAACCGCCACCTCCGATCAGGCTGACGAGGTTTGCGGAGCTATCCGCTCGGTGCTCGCTGCAAAGTACGGTAATGATACCGCAGAGGCTATCACAATACAGTACGGCGGCTCCATGAAGCCCGGCAACGCTGCCGAGCTGCTCGAAAAATACAACGTTGACGGCGGACTTATCGGCGGTGCTTCCCTTGTAGCAAAGGACTTTACCGCAATTATAGACGCTGCACAGTAATCGCGAAAA
>CAZSUR010000197.1:0-2270 GCA_964610075.1 uncultured Lachnospiraceae bacterium | reverse complement strand
CGCTAAAACACTATTTCGATGAGATAAATTATATAGATATACTCGACTGCAACGCAGGAGATCACGGCTATCCCTTTGCAACCAACTTTAACCCCGAGATAAACATCCGCGAGGTTTCGGCTAAGGGAAGCTATTGGGAGAACGGCGAGTGTATAGAGACCGAGCCGATGGAGATAAAGAGGGTATACAACTTCCCGGAGATCGGTGAAAAGGATATGTACCTCCTTCATCACGAGGAGATCGAGTCGCTTGCACTCAATATCCCCGGAATAAAGCGCATCCGCTTCTTTATGACCTTCGGTCAGAGCTATCTTACACACCTTAAATGCCTCGAGAACGTCGGAATGACCTCCATCGAGCCTATCATGTACGAGGGCAAGGAGATAATACCGCTTCAGTTCTTAAAGGCGGTACTGCCCGATCCCTCATCGCTCGGCCCCCGCACAAAGGGCAAAACGAATATAGGCTGCATCTTCCGCGGAAAGAAGAACGGCGAGTACAAGACGCTGTACATCTACAACGTTTGCGATCACGAGGAGTGTTACCGCGAGGTAGGCTCGCAGGCGGTCGCATACACTACCGGAGTTCCCGCAATGATAGGAACGATGATGCTGACCGAGGGTATCTGGAGCAAGCCCGGAGTATACAATATCGAGGAGTTCGATCCCGATCCCTTTATGGATGCATTAAACAAGTGGGGACTTCCCTGGAAGATCTCCGAGGATCCGGAGCTGGTTGACTGATGAGAAGCTCGGAGCCCAAAACCCCTTGCTATATTGTTTCGGAGAGGGATATACGCAAAAACCTGCAGATCTTAAAGGAGCTTGCGGATGACACCGGTTGCAAGGTGCTGCTTGCACAGAAGGCGTTTTCGATGTTCGCGCTCTATCCACTTATCGGTGAGTATCTCAGCGGAGCTACCGCGAGCGGTCTTTATGAGGCAAAGCTGTGCCACGAGGATATGCCGGGCGAGAATCACATTTTTTCCCCCGCATACCGCGAGGATGAGATGGATGAGATAGTCGGTATCTGCGATCACGTTGTGTTCAACTCCTTTTCGCAGGTGAAAAGGTATGCGAAAAAGGTAAAGGATGCTGGCAAAAGCGTCGGACTTCGCCTGAATCCCGAGTGCTCGACCCAGGAGGGACACGCGATATACGATCCATGCTCGCCTTGTTCCAGGCTCGGCGTAACGCTCGAGAATTTCGATCCTACCATGCTCGATATGATAGACGGATTTCACTTCCACACCCTCTGCGAGCAGGATTCAGACGACCTCGAGAAGACGCTTTATGCGGTAGAGGAGAAGTTCGGTCGATATATCACTCCCAATATAAAATGGATAAACTTCGGCGGTGGACATCACGTGACCCGAGATGGATACGATATAGAGCTGTTGAAAAAATGTATTGTGCGCATACGCGATAAATACAACGTTCAGGTGTATATCGAGCCGGGTGAGGCTATCGCCCTCAATGCGGGTGTGCTTGAGGCTACTGTGCTTGAAACCATGCACAACGGTATGGATATAGCCATACTCGACACCTCTGCCGCCTGCCATATGCCGGACGTGCTTGAGATGCCGTATCGCCCCAATATAGTCGGAAGCGGTAAGCCCGGAGAAAAGGCGTATACCTATCGTCTCGGCGGCGTGACCTGCCTTGCCGGTGATATTATAGGCGATTACTCGTTTGACCGTCCGCTTTGTCCCGGTGACAGACTCGTTTTCGAGGATATGGCGATATATTCAATGGTCAAGAACAACACCTTCAACGGAATGGCGTTGCCGAGTATACTCCTTGAGCGTGAGTGCGGCGATATCGAGACTGTAAAGAGCTTCGGCTACCTCGACTTCAAATCGCGACTTTCTTAAAAATCGAATACAGCCCTGCATAGCGGACAACCTCGCTTTGCAGGGCTTATTTTTGCGCATTTATGTATATTTTTTCGCCGATTTTTGCCTGTCCGTCCTGATCGGTCGGAATATCTCGCCTTATATCGAAATATTATGTAATAATAACTCGCAAAAGGGAGGGAGCGGTCATAAATTGCTTCTCAATTGACAGCTTGCTTGCGAATTTTCTGTATCTTTTCCTAAAGATAAACTACGTGCAGAGCTTTCCCGAGCCGCTTGATGCGAAAACCGAGAAAAAATATTTCGATGAGATGAAAAAGGGAAGTATGAAAGCGAGAGAAAAGCTTATCGAGCACAATCTGCGCCTTGTTGCTCACATAGTCAAGAAATACTACGGTGCCGCACGATCACAGGA
>CAZSUR010000196.1:0-2366 GCA_964610075.1 uncultured Lachnospiraceae bacterium | reverse complement strand
AACCATCAACCTGCTGATTACAAATCAGCTGCTCTGCCATTGAGCCACACCAGCGCATTTACCTCTGCGACTTTGATATTATAGCACATTAAACTATCTTTGTCAATACAAAAAACAAAAAATAAATGCAAATATCTCGAATAAAATTATTGCCTCGGTAATCGTTCATGCTTACCGAGGCAATCTGTTATTTTACGTAGTCTGCAAATATGGGATCGCTGTCCTCATCTCCGCTGGCGGCATCTTCGTCAACGTACGGATCTATCATTATCTCCTTGATCTTGGGATAAGCAGCGTACGCCGCCATAAATGCACATCCCGAGAAGAGTATCACGAACGGGATCATTATTCCGATCGGGATAAACAGGCAGAATATGTAGTAGGTGAGGAATGCCGCAAGCAATATTCCGGCGCCTGCCACAAGGTTACGCTTGAGTCCGAGCAGCGCGAATATAAACGAGTTTTTGATTATCTTCCTCAGGCTGAGATCGAAGGTTATCATGATGATATACATATAGAATCTCATGAAGAAGTATATCAGCGCAAAGAATAGCATTATAACGAACAATACAGCGGTAAAGCTGTTATGTATATTCGTGAAGAAGAATAAAAGATCGTAGAGGAAAAGTGCTATGAACAGCGAATCGAATATGCCGAGTATAAGACCCTGCTTGAAATTGCGCTTTATCGCATAAACAAAATCCTGCCAGATGAATATCGGCTCGCCCTTGACTATATTGCGGAGTATGTAGGTAGTGCCTACGTTTACAAGGCCGAAGGTGAATATCACGAGTATGCCGAACCACATAAATATCTTTGACGGGAGCGAATACACGTTTAGAGTAGTTTGAACTCCGTGTACACCGAAGAGCGCCGCTGTTGCCGGGTTTGCAGAGGAGTTTGTCATCGCTCCGTAGAGAGCCGGGAACATATGTGATGCGGCGGTGGAGGATGTCGTGTTGAGTATTCCGCTGAAGCCGAACATAAATACGAGAATAGGGAAGTTTCCGATAACACACATGATATTTACCGTGAAAAGGTGACCTATGTTCATCCAGAATATCTTAAAAAAGTTTTTAAAGGTTCGGGGGAGCTTGTCGTCTTTCTTTACGCCCTTTCCGTTGCCATCGGGATTGAACAGCTTATAAAGGGAAAATTTCTTTTTTTTCGTATCCTTGTTTTTTATTCTTTCCAATTGCTTACGTCCTTTCAAGGTGATTTAGTGCGATATTATGATCGGCACGATGAAATATATCGCTGCCGTGAGTATAAGCAGTATTGCCGATGCCGTGAGAAATTTTAAAATATACGCTTTGCCATAAGTCGAGCTCAAAATTTCGGATGGCTTTGGTGACGCGGTGCGGAGATACTCTCTTTGCGTTACTGCGCAGCTCCCCATATATACCTGAAATGCGAGAGTTGCCGTGCACAGCACCACTCCGCAGAGATATATCTGTGGTGCAGCCGAGCTTTGGCTTAGTGTCAGCATAAACGATCCGAGCACGGCGGAGTTGAGCACCACGCTTCCCACCGATAATGCCGCTGCGTATATGGTAAAGCCGGACAGGAATATCAGTATAACGGGCTTTAGCAGTCCGATGAAGCGTTCGGCTATTTCAAGATCGAATTTCTCGCCGGAAGCGAACAGAAGCTCGCTGTAAAGGGTCACCTGGGGAGAGAAGCCGAAGCTTCCGCACAGCAGTATTCCGAGCAGCATTCCGAGTGCTGCAAAAAGTGAGAAATAAACGTATATTCCCGTTTTAACGTACATGATAATCACCGCCCGTTTAAAGATATGAAACGGGCAGTCGGATTATACCTTAATTATTTGACAATTCTATCGCACGCTTGGTGCAATCGCGCATGGCGCGGTCGATCATTCCGACGAAGTCGCCGTCGTAGAGCACGTTCATCGCGCGCTCGGTCGTACCTCCGGGAGAGGTGACCATGCGTATGAGCTCTTCCGCGCTCTTTTCGGAGCGGAGGAACATCTCAGCCGAGCCGATAAGCGTGTGCGCGACAAGCTCGTTTAAATTGTCGAGCTTGAGGCCCTGTGCTTCGGCAGAGTCGCATATAGCTTTGATGAAAAGGTAAACGTAAGCAGGGGAGCTTGACGTTACCGAGATTATCGTGTTCATGTCGCTTTCATCTATTACCGCAACCGAGCCGAGGCGTCCGAAAAGCTCGCACGCAAAAGCGAAGCTGTCGTCGGTCACGTTCTGATTCCTTGTTATCGCGGTGACGCCGTGTCCGACCATAAGCGGAGTGTTCGGCATCGTGCGGATGCAGGCAACGTCCTCACCGAGTGCTCCGGTTATTCGCGAGATCGGGACTCCCGCGGCAATGGAGATAAAGGTCTTGCCGGA
>CAZSUR010000195.1:0-2366 GCA_964610075.1 uncultured Lachnospiraceae bacterium | reverse complement strand
CCTGAATGTGGGGATCAATGGTGGTGTAGATCGTGTAACCGCTGTTGTAGAGCTTGATGAGCGCCTCCTTGGAGGAGATGCCATACTGTTTGGCGAGGTCGGCGGACACGTCGCGGATGACCTCGTTATTTCCGAACGACTTCTTTATGCCTTCCGCACGGATGACAACATTATCCGATGTGCCGTTTTGCACGTCCATTTTATCAGTATTACACATAATATCCGCCTCCGTTAAAACGAGTACTTTTCTTCAAGCCATGAGAACAGCTTGGTCAGCACAAAGGTCATAAGCAGATAGAACACAGCCGCTACCGCAAAGGGCCATATGTTGGCGGTTGCGCTCACCCTCGATTTTGTAAGATGCATAACATCTACAACTCCGATGGCGGTACCGAGCGCGGTATCCTTTACAAGCGTGATCGTCTCATTGCTGACCGACGGGAGCACCACCTTAATCATCTGGGGAATGACAACGTGTATGACAGTTTTGAAGCGGCTCATTCCGAGTACCGACGCAGCCTCATACTGTCCCTTATCGACCGACAGGAGTCCGCCGCGGAATATCTCGCAGAAATATGCGGCATAGTTCAAAACGAACGCGACGCAAGCGGCGGTAAAGCGCTCCATTATAAGATATTTTCCTATATAGGGTATATACGGCAGACCGTAATACACAAAGAAAAGCTGAAGCATAAGCGGAGTGCCGCGAAGTACGAAAACATACCCCTTTACTATCGGGCGCAGAGGGCCGCGGCCGTTTGCCGCAAAGGAGAGCAGCATTCCGAGCGGTATCGAGAAAACGATCGTGAATATAAACAGACCGAAGGTATATTTAAGTCCGCCGCTCAGCACCTCAAGCGTTTTTAAAAAATACTGCAGATCCATGCAGACAAGCCTCCCCGGGTTCTCCCCGTCAAAATCATAGAATCAAAAAAACGTTCAAACAAAAGCATACCGAAGGAAGCCGCATAGCGCAGCCTCCTTCGTTTTTGATGCAGATATTATATTATCCGAATTATTTTGCGGTATCGTTTGCTACCGTGTACTCGATAAAAGTCTTATCTCCTATTACCGCATCTATACGGCCGAGCTTAAGATCCATGTATGCGGAGTTGTAGTCGGCGTACTGCTCGAGTGCACCGAAGGTGTCCGAAACAGCCTTGTACTCGTCGCTCTCAAGAGCTTCGAGTGCCGCGCTTCCCTTTTGTGTTCCGACCTTCTTGCCTGCAAGATCAGCCTTCGAGGAAATTCCGGAATCCTCTGCAACAAGGATTATCTGAGCGTTGGGAAGATAGGGCTTCGACATATTGAAGTTCTCCGCACGGTCGTCGTTTATCGAAACTCCGTTCCAGATGCAGTCGATGTTCTTGGTGGAGAGCTCCATCTCCTTCGAATCCCAGTCTATCGGCTGAACGATAAGCTCAACTCCGAGGCGCTTTGCTACCTCTTTGGCCATATCTATATCGAAGCCGACGATCTCGCCCTCGTCGTTGCGGTATCCCATCGGAGGATAGGAATCGTCAAGTCCGAGAATGAGCGTGCCCTTGTCAAGCACGTATTCGAGCGACTGATCTCCGTCCTTCACTACGATCTCGCGAGGGAACTCGTTGCCCTTGAGCACCGAATCAACGCCGAACCACTTTTCGGACACGGCTGCAGCCGCTCCGTCCTCGGACATCTCGTCGAGTATCTCCTGTACCTTCAGCGTCAGCGCATCGTCGTCACGACGGAACGCTATCGCGTATTCCTCGTCACCGAAGTTTTCGTCAAGAATCTTGTAAGTCTTTGTTTTTTCTGCTCCGCAGCCGGTAAGTGCAAGTGTGAGCATCATCGCCGCAAGTGCAAACGTTAAAATCTTTTTCATTTTTAATGTCCTCCGTTTGGTTTTATTATCATTTTGTGGTATACTGTACGTATCGGCAGCATAGGGTTACGCGTATTCCCCTGCGCCGATCCCGACACTATCATAAAATAAGCCGTCAATTCGAATATCGCAAATCGGTTATAAAATCTGTGTGATTCAGATGGCGTATCTTTTATAGCTTTATAATATTATGTGGTGATCAGTTGTCGACCGACGAAGGATTCTTTAACGATATTATATATCTGCAAATCCCCTCAAAATAACGGTATATCACATTGTTTGCAATTTTATAAACGCTAAATCCGCCTTGAGATTTCCTTGTTGATTATCCCTCCACCACCTGCGGTGGTCCCCCTCCCTTTAGGCAAGGGAGGCTTTTGAGAGATCATATCCTACGTAATTGTGTCACGCAAACTTCAAATCTCGCGAGCCAATTCTACCAGGAGCAAAAATGCTTGCTTGCAAGGGCATTTTTGCGACGCCGTCAATTGACACGGCGGTC
>CAZSUR010000194.1:0-2416 GCA_964610075.1 uncultured Lachnospiraceae bacterium | reverse complement strand
TAGGAAACATAGGGCTGATCAAGGCGATAGACAGCTATGATCCGGACAATGGCACGCGCTTTGCAACCTATGCGAGCAAGTGTCTGCAGAACGAGATACTTATGTATTTCAGATCACAGAAGAAATCCACGTGCGAGGTGTCAATAAACGAGACGATAGACATGGATAAGGACGGAAATCCTCTCACCTATATAGACGTGCTTTGCTGTGACGATACGATAGCCGAGGATATAGATCTGAAGATAAAAAACGAGATAATGATAGATTCCATAAACCGTCTGCTCGACCGTCGCGAGAAGGAGATAATCGTTCTGCGCTATGGGCTGAACAACAAGAAGCCGCTGACGCAACGGGAGGTTGCAGCGCGGCTCGGAATATCCCGCTCGTACGTCAGCCGTATCGAAAAATCCATTATTGAAAAACTGCGAACGGCGTTTTAGGTCTACCATTTGAATCTTGTGCATAGATATATACAAAAACAGAGAGGTAGGATGATATGACAGAATCGGAGAAGATAACCTTTTCGTCCTCGGGTCAAAACGAAGCCTGCACCGAGCTTTATGAAGATACGATCTCGAGAGACGTAGCAAACGACTATATACTTCCGGATTATCTTCCGGACGTTGTGAGGCTGCTTAAGGTAAGCACCGAGCATCATATAAGCGAGGACAGCGGACAATATTCGTTTAGCGGAGAGATATATTATCACGTAATATATCTCTGTGACAAAAACGAGGTGCACCATATACTTTACCGCGAGAATATCGACGGAGAGCTACGCCACGGCGCGGTCGCGCGTGATGCGGAGAGCTCGGTTAGATACGAGGTCACAAACGTTGAGGCTCGGCTTGTGAATCCGAGAAAGCTGTCGCTCAGATGCAAGCTAAGCGTTATAACGGTAGAGCTCGAGCTGTATCCGCTCTCACCCGAGCTCACCGGCAACAGAACGCCGGATGTCGAGGCTTCGCTTCGCTGTGATACAGTCGATATAAAATCGGTAAGAGCGATAAACATAAAGGAAAGTGGGCTTCCGGTGAGCGAAAATATCGACGTTGACAAACTGCAGCCGGAGATATCCGAGTTGATACTTTGCACCGTTAGCATCATGCCGGGAGAGGTGAGCTGCGCTGACGGAAGCTGCACCGTATACTCGGAGGCGATAGCCGACTGCGTTTATATAGGAGCCGACGGCACGCTTTCGTCGGTGAAAAAGAGATTCTCGATATCCGATACGGTCGAGCATCCTAATATCTCCGATCTCGCCTCCGCTCAAGCGAGCGCCTGCGTCGGAGATATAAAGGCGGTTGCGACAAACGATGCAAAGGGCGAAATGCGTGTGATAGAGCTTGATTTTACCTACGACGTGAGCATCACCCTCTTTGAAAACGAGAGCTGTACCGTCACGCGCGACGTATATTCGACCGCATATAGCTGTGTTGCAGCACCGAGGGATACACGTATCTACTCACTCGAGAAGGTAATAAGAACGAATTTTTCGCACAACGTCACCGTCCCGTGGACGGAGCTCGGAGCCTCCCATATCGACGATATAGTCGTTTCAAGTGAGGAGCTTGCGCGCGGTACGATTGAATATGACAGTGATAAGTGTAAGCACAGCTTTACCTCAAGCGTTCTCTGCGATATCGTCGCGGTAAAGAACGCGAGCGACGACGGCGAGGGGGAGGAGTACCTTTCCTTTGACGCGGAGCTCCCGGTGAAGTTCACCTTTGCGCTGCCCGATAGCGACTCCGACTATAAATATATCAGCGACAGCGGTATACAGAGCATACGCTATCGCACCGACGAATCGGGACTGCACGCAGATATAGAGATAGTATTGTCGATAGCCGTAATAAAAGAATCACACGTGTCGGCTGTGTGCGAATGTCGCGTGGAGGATATCCTACCCGAGCGCGAGCACCGAGATTCGATGCTGCTCTATTATCCTTATCCCGGTGAACGGATATGGGACGTGGCGAAGCGTTATCATGTCACCGAGGAGGAGCTGCGCGAGGCGAACGACGTAGGGGAGTGCGAGCTTTGCGGAGATTGCAAGGTGCTCATCATACCTACCGGCGGCTCGGATATGGTATACTCGCAGATAGTGGGCTGAATTTGAGAAATAATATGGTACAATTGCAGATAACAGATTGAGACCAAGCTGAAATTGCTACACTCACATATAATAGGCTAAATCCGAACGATAAAAATCCTCCGTTAGCATAAGTGCTAACGGAGGATGTCTCTTTTTTATCAGGTGTAGGTGTCGTCGAGCATTTTCAGCTCTCTGTAAGTGTCGATCTCGGTGATATCGTCAAAGGTGCAGTCTCTTATCGCGACCTTGTAGTCGTCTATGTGATATTCAAGTGCTACCTGATCCCAATATCTTTCCTTTCCGCCGGGAGCGTTGTACACA
>CAZSUR010000193.1:243-2438 GCA_964610075.1 uncultured Lachnospiraceae bacterium | reverse complement strand
GGTTATCCGCGCCGCACGACCGAATATCGCAGACTATCATTTCACCCCCCTCTCTCCGAATCGCGGGGTGGGGCGCGCCGGCGCGCACAGCTTTGTTGCGGCGGACATCCCGGGACTTATCGAGGGAGCCTCCGACGGAGCCGGACTCGGTCACGACTTCCTTCGCCATATTGATAGGTGCAGACTGCTGCTCCACGTCGTTGATATATCCGCATCCGAGGGCAGATCGCCTATTGACGATATAAAGCTTATAAACTCCGAGCTGTCCAAGTACGGCGGAGATCTTGATACCAGACCTCAGATTATCATCGCGAACAAGTGTGATGCTCCGAGAGGGGAATGGGTGGATATCGACGAGTTCGAGGCTTTCGTCCGTGAGAACGGTTGGGAGCTTATCTACGTTTCTGCGCTGACAAAGAAGAATATACAGCAGATGATATATACTGTCGCGGAAAGGCTCGAATCGCTTCCGCCGATAACCGTGTACGAGCCCGATTATATTCCCGTTGAAAAGGATGTATCGGGTGACGAATACGCCATCACGATACGCAACGAAAACGGTGTGTATGTGGTCGAGGGCGAGTGGCTGTGGAATCTTTGCGGCTCGGTAAACTTTGAGGACAGAGAGTCGCTTATGTACTTCCAGAAGGTGCTTCGCAACAGAGGCGTTATCGAAAAGCTCGAAAAGAGCGGAGTCACGGACGGAGATACGGTAAACATCTACGACTTTGAATTTGATTTTATAAAATAAAAAAACGTCGGGCACGCGGTTTGCGTTGCCTGACGTTTTTGTTTGTGAGTGTTAGCCGATGCTTGACCGGCGGATCGTTGCGTTTGTGCTCTAATGCCGCGTTGCAGCTGTGACTGCGTCTTTGCGTTGCGATTATGCTCGAGCGTGCGAGCGCCTGCCTTGCGCGGTAGCGCTTTTATACGGCCGTTTGCGGCGTACGATGCGTCCCGGCGGATCTCGAAGCTGTGAGTAGCTATCTATACGCGCCGAGAAAGCGCGTTTTTGCGGTGTGAATGAGCTCGCGTGCGCGTGAGAGCTTGCACACTACCGGCGGAGTACATCGAGTGGCTTAGCCGTTCGATGTCTCCGACATCTCGGCTTTCGCTTTGCTCTTTCCGCCGAAGAAGGGGGTAGCTATCAGCATTGCTATCGGGAAGATGGTGCAGCAGAGTATTCCGAAGCTGAGATCTCCCATGGCGATGCTTGGGAACAGGCTTTTTACGTTAGCCATCGCTCCGGCGATGCTCGGGCCTATCGCGCAGCCGAGGTCTCCGCATATCGCGAGCACGGCGAACACCGTCGTCACGTTAGCGTGATATTTCTTCGAGACCATGCTTAAAACTCCCGGCCACATAAGGCTTACCGAGATGCCGCACAGCGCACAGCCTGCGAGAGCTATCCACGGCACCGGTGAGAGGGAGGTTATGAGATATGCCGCAACGCACAATGCGGATGATGCGGCGATAGTCTTTTTAAGATCGAGCTTTGCTCCGAATATACCGTAAAGCATTCTTCCGCAGCCCATCATGAATGCAAACATACACGGGCCGAATGTATCCCCGAGAGCCTTGTTTACGTTAAGTCCGGTCTCGGCAAAGAGGGAGGACCACTGGCTTATAACTATCTCCGAAGCGCCGGCGCAGAGCATCAAAAGCATTGCTACGATGAAGCTGCGCTTGCACAGAAGCTCCTTTAACTCAAGCGTTTCGTCCGAGGCCTGAGGCTCGATTATCTCCACACGCAGAAATACGAAAAAGTTGATGAGCGGCAGTATTGACCACGCGAGGGGGATCATATACCATGTATCGTTGCCTATAACGCTTAAAACGAGTGTGCTGACGATGACCGTAGCCATCTGTCCCCAGCAGAAGAAGGAGTGAAGAAAGCTCATGGCGAGGCTTTTCTGCTTTGACGGCAGATTCTCGGATATGGGGGAGGCGAACACGTCGGTTATTCCGGCGCCTACCGAGTATATAACCGTGGGTATAAGAAGCGATGCGAACGAGCCGACAGCGTTCGGCAGTATGCCGAGCAGCACAAGCCCGATAAAGCAGGAAGCGCTGGATACGCACATTGCGGCGCGGTGATTCAGCTTGTTCGAGAATTTTGCGCTGAACAGGTCTACAAGCAGCTGTGTGGCAAAGCTGATGAATATGAGAAGGCTCAGCAGCGAGTACGATATCCC
>CAZSUR010000193.1:0-233 GCA_964610075.1 uncultured Lachnospiraceae bacterium | reverse complement strand
TTTTCCTGATATATTACAAAGAACAAGGGCGGCAGGTTTACGACTACCGACTGTACAAAATAAGCCGAGCAGCAGGCTGCACGCGTTGCTCTATACGATCTTTCCGACATTTTTATTATTTCCTTTTTATCCTGATTTGAATTTTATATTACCCTGCAAAAAAAGCTTATTCTTTTAAAAATAAGCTTTTTCTTTATTTGATTTTTAGTAGCCTTACTTCTTCCGGATATCGT
>CAZSUR010000192.1:0-2439 GCA_964610075.1 uncultured Lachnospiraceae bacterium | reverse complement strand
CGTCGCACACCGTTTCCGCGGTTTCCTCCGCTTTTGCATAGCGGAAGAGATCGCTTATCACTATATCCTCGATCTCGTCAGCACTCAGCTTGAAATTATCGCAATTCTCCGAGCGGTGAAGATGCGGCTTGCCCTTATCCTGCGAATAGCAGTAGATCTTGTATCCGCTCTTTCCCCACTTTTGATAGCGCATCTTCGCTCCGCATACTCCACAGAAAACAAGCCCTGCCAGCAGATTCACCGCGGTAGTGAGCCGCCCTCTCGAGCGCTTGCGCATAAGCTCGAGGGTACGCTCATACGTCTCGTGAGATATAAGCGGTTGGTGCATCCCCTCATAATCCACGCCGTTATAGCTTATAATGCCGATGTTGGTCTTTCGGCAAAGTATCTGCTGCGCCATGCGCTCGTACTTTAGACCTACCGTGCGCGCGATGCTCATCATCGAATAGCCGGAGAGATACAGCTTGTACATAAGGCGCACCTTGTCCGCATCATCGTTCGGGACAAGGATGCCCTTTTCTCTGTCGTAGTCGTAGCCGAACGGTACCTTGCCTCCACCCATCCACATACCGCGCTTTATGCGCTCCCTCATGCCCATGCGCGTGCGCTCCTTTATAGTCTCGCGCTCGAGCTGTGCAAAAGCGGACATTATACCGAGCATCGCGCGACCTATCGGGCTTGAGGTGTCCATATTCTCGTTTAGCGATACGAAGCTTATCCCGTTCGGATTGAAAACGTCCTCTATCAAATAGAGCGTATCCTTCTGACTTCGTGAAAGTCTGTCAAGCTTGTAGACTATCACGTGGGATATAGTCCCTGCCTTGCAATCGTCTATAAGCCTCTCAAGCTCGGGGCGCTCGATATTGCTTCCGCTAAAGCCTCCGTCGATATAAAACTCATAGCTTTTTATTCCGCGGCTGAAGCAGTAGGCAGCCAGCATCTCGCATTGAGCCTCGATCGAATATCCCTCGTCGCGCTGCGCATCGGTCGATACGCGCGCATACAGCGCCGCCTTTTTCTCCGGCATCACCTTCCGCTCTTTTCACCCGAAACAGCGCGCTCAACAGATGCATCAGCCTCGTCAGCAGTCACCGATTCTGCCACAGCTCCGACGGAGCGAGCGTGTTCGCTGCGCAAGGATGCAGAAGTGCCGCGAGATGGAACAGAACTGCCGTGCGATGGAACAGAACTGCCGTGCGATGGAACGCGTGCATCGTGTAAAGTAATATTCGCGCCGCGTGATGATACGAATGTGACGTGTGACGGAACGGATACGGTGTTTGAGCGAGCGTGTGCGTCAAACCTCTTACTTTCCGCTATACGTTCGTTTGAGCCTGCATTCGTTACCCCTGACAGCTCCGTTTCAGCCGACATCTCACCCTCACCCGGCATACTTGCTATCGCCGTAACGTTTGCACGTTCGGAGGTGCCGGACACACGAGCGCGCACGCTTTGCCATACCGAGTTTATAGTGCTGTTCTTTATCGCAAAGCTATCATCAAATCCTCCATTCACGCGCGCTCCGTTTATATATCGTTCTATCATCATATAAAAATATCCCCCTCTCGGTCATATACGTAAAGTATTGACCCAAAGAGGGGGATAAATTCATTTCTTTATATGGTCGCAAAAACGCAAGCTGCTCCGTTAGATCAGAAGAAGCTTATCTGGTTCGTTTCGCTCAGTCCGTTCAGTACTCCGTTCTTCTGGAGGATCTCGATGACCGTTTTTGAAAGCTGAGCCTTTTCTCTGAGCTCATCGATCGAAACGATATCGTTGTTCGAGCGCACCTCAACTATCTTCTGCGCCGCGGTATCGCCTACGCCGTTAAGCGAGTTGAAGGGCAGACGTATCTTGCCGTCCTCCGGCAGATATGCCGAGGCATCCGATTTCATAAGATCCACAGGGAGGAAGTATATCTTCCGCGCGTAGCATTCGTTTACGAGGTTCAAGGTGGAAACAAGCGACTGCTCCTTTTGAGTTGCCTCGGTTCCCTTCTCCCTTATCTCCTTTATCGTCTTAACGACGCCGCTCTTGCCACTGAGCGCTATCTCGGCATCAAAGCCGCCGGGAGCCGCGGTGAAGAAGCCTGCGTAGAACTCGAGCGGCATATGTACCTTGTACCAGCCGAGTCGTATCGCCGACATAACGTAAGCTGCCGCATGAGCCTTCGGAAACATATATTTTATCTTCTTGCATGAGCCGATATACCACTCGGGCACACCGTGCTTTAGCATCTCCTCCTCATATTCCGGCTTGAGTCCTCTGCCCTTTCGGACATCCTCCATTATCTTAAACGAGGTGCTGTTGTCAAGGCCGTATCTTATAAGATCGAGCATGATACCGTCACGTGTACCGATAACCTGCGATATATCGCATATGCCCTCCTTGATAAGATCCTGCGCGTTGCCGAGCCAAACGTCGGTTCCGTGCGTAAGT
>CAZSUR010000191.1:0-2464 GCA_964610075.1 uncultured Lachnospiraceae bacterium | reverse complement strand
AGGACGTTTTCAGCTTTGACGAGGCGAGGACGTTTATCGAAAAGATCGCCTCGGACGGCGACGAGCTTTCGGTCGAGGCGAAGATAGACGGTTTGTCGGTAGCTCTGCGCTACGACGAGGGAAGATTCATCCTCGGAGCTACGCGTGGAGACGGAGTGACAGGAGAAGACGTTACCGCAAATCTCCGCACGGTCGGAAGCATACCGCTTGTCATACCCTACAAGGGCAGGCTTGAGGTGCGCGGCGAGGTGTATATGCCGCGCGAGCGCTTCGAGGCGCTCAACCGTCAGCGCGAGGCTGACGGGGAGAGCCTGTTTGCAAATCCGAGAAACGCGGCGGCTGGGTCGCTGCGGCAGCTCGATCCGTCGGTAGCGGAGAAGAGACGGCTGGATATCTTCATATTCAACCTCCAGGACTGCGACAGAAGCTTTGAAAATCACGATGAGAGCCTCGATTTTCTCTCCGAGCAGGGCTTTAAGGTGATACCGCTCAGAAAAACGGTGAATACGGTCGAGTCGGCGCTCGATTTTATCGAGTATATAGGCGAGCAGCGCGAATCGCTCGCGTACGACATCGACGGTGCCGTTGTGAAGATAAACCGCCTGAAAAAGAGGGAGGAGCTCGGTCGAAATGTGAACACTCCGAAGTGGGCGGTGGCGTATAAGTATCCGCCCGAGCGCAAAAAGACGAAGTTGCTTGACATCGTCGTTCAGGTTGGACGCACCGGAGTGCTTACACCCAATGCGGTGCTCGAGCCGGTGCGACTCGCCGGCACTACCGTATCGCGTGCCACCCTTCACAACATTTTATCACCGAAAGGGATATACGCATAGGAGATTCGGTATTCGTGCAGAAGGCGGGGGATATAATCCCCGAGATCTGCTCGGTTGACAAAAAGGATCGCGCGCCCGACGCCGAGCCCTACTCCATGCCGACGGTATGCCCGTCGTGCGGCGAGAGCACGGTGCGCGACGAGGACGGCCCGGCGGTGCGTTGCACAAACTCCGCCTGCCCGGCTCAAAGGGTGCGGAATATCGCGCATTTTGCCTCGCGCGGCACGATGAACATAGACGGGCTCGGTGAATCGGTGGTGCAGCTTTTGTGCGACTCCGAGCTTGTGAAAACGGCGGCGGATCTGTACTATCTTGAGCCGTCCGAGCTTGCAGGGCTCGAGCGAATGGGCGAAAAATCGGCGCAAAACCTCGTTTCGGCGCTGGAGCGCTCGAAATCAGCCGGACTTGTGCGGCTGATAACGGCTTTGGGAATACGCCAGGTCGGACAGAAGGCGGCGAAGTCGCTCGCCTCCACCTTCGGTGATATAGAAAGGCTGTTTGAGGTCGGAAAGGACGAGCTTTGCGCGATCGATGATATAGGCGAGATAACCGCCGGCTGCATAGTCGATTATTTTGCGCATCCGTCGACGAGAGAGCTTATCGACAGCCTCAAGGCTGCAGGAGTTTCGACCACCTGCGAGGTCGCGGCGTCGGGCGAGCTTCCGCTCTCCGGCAAGACCTTCGTTATAACGGGAACGCTGCCGGGAATGAGCCGCGACGAAGCCTCCGAGCTTATAGAGTCGATGGGCGGCAAGACCTCGTCATCTGTGTCGAAAAAGACCGACTTCGTTCTTGCCGGCGAGGCTGCCGGCTCGAAGCTGACCAAGGCGGAGACGCTCGGCATTGCCGTAATAAGCCTTGATGAGCTGAAAGAGATGCTCGGCATCTGATATTTGTGACAATAATTTCGCGGCAGGCATTGCTTCTGCCGCAGACCTTGCCGCAGGCGCGGCAGAATGGAGATTTTTTATGTTGGTTGATAAGGTAAAGGTATACCTTCGTGCAGGAGATGGCGGAAACGGCTGCGTCTCCTTTCATCGTGAGAAGTACGTGTCTCACGGAGGCCCGGATGGCGGAGACGGAGGCAAGGGCGGAAATATAATCCTTACGATAGATAAGGGAGAGAACACTCTGCTTAAATATAAGTACCGCCATAAGTTTATAGCGGACAACGGTGCAGACGGAAAGAACTCGAAGTTCCACGGCAAGAGCGCGGATGATCTTATCCTGCCGGTGCCGATAGGAACGGTCGTGCGCGATGCGGAAAGCGGAGCGATAATATGCGATATGTCGGAGGATAAGCCCTTCCTCATATGCCGCGGAGGCAGAGGAGGCTGGGGAAACCGCCATTTCGCAACTCCGACAAGGCAGATACCGCGCTTTGCGAAAAGCGGTACGAAGGGCGAGGAGCGAGAGGTAATATTCGAGCTCAAGATGCTTGCGGACGTGGGACTTATAGGACTTCCGAGCGTTGGAAAATCCTCCATCCTTTCGGTTATCAGCGCCGCAAGACCGAAGATAGCAGACTATCATTTCACCACCCTCTCTCCGAATCTCGGTGTGGTGCTCGCCGGCGAGCACAGCTTTGTTGCGGCGGACATCCCGGGACTTATCGAGGGAGCCTCCGACGG
>CAZSUR010000190.1:0-2464 GCA_964610075.1 uncultured Lachnospiraceae bacterium | reverse complement strand
GCAAGCTGTGCGTCGTCAAGATCGCTCAGCTTGTATATATTTACACTTTCGGCAGCCGCAGAAAGTGATACCTCTATATTCGGGGTAACTCCGACCCCCTCGTAATTATCCGAGTACGGAGGATTGTACATATTCGTTGATATCGAAACAGCGGATCCGTCACCGAGATTGATGACGTTCTGCATCGTGCCCTTGCCGTAGGTCGTCTCACCTATAAGGCAGGCGTTTATCGAGCCTCGCTCCGCATAATCCTTTACCGATGCCGCGAACAGCTCCGCTGCCGATGCGGTGCTTCCGTTTATGAGCACCACCATCTCCGAATCCATGTAGTTTGCATCCGATTCGGTGACAGTCTCGCTTCCGTCGGCGTTGACCACCCTTACGATAGGCCCTTCGGGCAGGATCTGATCGAGCGTCTCGACGATGCTGTTCAGCTCCCCTCCGGGATTTGATCTTACGTCAAATATAAACTTTGTTACTCCCTTGCCCTTAAGCTCCGCTATCGCGCTCTCAAACTGTCCGGGAGTTCTTGCGTTAAACTCGGTTATTCTTATCACACCGACGTCGGTAGCGTTTCCGGATATATCGGTATATACCCTCGCATACGCGCTTATCTCGGTAACGTGAGCTCGCGTTATAGAGTAATCCTTCGTATCGACGCCGTTTCTTATAGCGGTAAACTCGGCTACCGTTCCCTCCTCGCCGCGCATGAGGCTCATCGCCTCGCTATAGCCTATATCAGCCACGCTTTTGCCTGCGACCGAAACGATAACGTCACCTGCCTCGAGCCCGGCATCCGCTGCCGGCGAATCCGGATATACCATAACGACCTCGATCGCGTTCATCTCCGAATCGAATATTACCTGAACTCCGATCCCCACGCTGTTGCCGTCGTTCGATTCTATAAACTCCGCAAACTCCTGCGAGTTCAAATAGCGTCCGTATTTGTCGCCCGTTCCGTATATATACGCCGCAGCCAAGCTTTCGCTCAGCGTAGCGTTGTCTATATCTCCGACGTAGCTTTCGCGGACGATGCTGTCTATCGACAGCAGCTTCTCGAACGCATCGTAGTTTGCAATAAGCTTGTTATATTTGCTCGAGTAAACGCTGTTCACGGCAATGCAGGTAGCCTGAAAGGTAACTACCATAGCCACAAGCACCAAAGCCAACGTCCATCCAAGTGATATCTTCCTTCGCATAACCGCTCCTTTTCTGTAAAACATCCCTCCGGCGATATTAAATCGGGCAAAGCCGCCCCGACGCGCAGCGAGATATGATAGGTTTTTCCCTGATTTTAACAAAGAAACATGAGCTTTTCTGCATCCGTGCGCCGTAGTACCGCACGTTCACAATACAGATTTATCCATCAGCGGCAGGCTGATGGATAAATTTATTATATATCACGATCAAGGCTTTACAACGTATCCGTTAAGCGGATTCTGCGTTGCACCGTTCTTTCTTACCTCGAAATGACAGTGGTTGCCCGACGATGAGCCGGTTGAACCGACAAGCGCGATAACGCTTCCCGCCTTTACGGTGTCGCCTGCCTTGACCTTAAGCGAGCTGTTGTGCGCATAAAGGGTGGACATTCCGCCGCCGTGATCTATTACCACGTAATAGCCGTAGCTGAAATGCCATTCCGCCTTGAGTACGGTACCGCTGTTCGCCGCATACACATTCGAGCCGTACGGTGCCGGAATATCTATACCGAGGTGGAAGTCCTGCATTCCCCAAAGCTCTCTCTGTCCGTAGTAGGAGGAGATAGTTTTGTTCGACAGGTCTACCGGCCACCTGAAGCTTCCACCGACGTAGTTGCTCTGCGACTGCTTCTGCAGCTCAGCAAGCATGGCAGTAAGCTCCGAGTCAAGCTTCTTGTTTGCCGCGATTATCTTCTGGCGCTCCGACTCAGCTGCGCTCGTATCGTTTTCAAGCTGCTTTATCGTAGCGATGGCGTTATCAAGCTTTTTATCAAGCGCCGCCTGCGAGCTTTGAAGCGAGGCTTTAAGCTCCTGGTTGCGCGAGCGCTCGCTTTCAAGCGAGTTCTTCATCGCGCGAAGATCCTCGGTCTCCTGATTTAACTCCTCTATAAGAGTCTGCTCGTATTCCATCAGGTTTCCGATGCGCTCCATTCTCGTCAAAAGATCGGTAAAATCGGAGGATGAGAATATCATTCCGACATAGTTGTACTGACCGTCCTCGTAGGACGCGCGAAGGTACTGCTTGAACTTGGCATATCTGTCGTTCAGCTCAAGCTCCTTTTCCTCGATCTCGCCTATCTTATTGTCGATGCTGATGTTATATTCGTTAATGAGATCGTTTGTCGCGTCTATATTCTTCTGCAGTACGTTTATCTCCGAGTCAAGCTCGGTCTTAAGGTCGATCACCGAGCTTTCCTTGTTCTTCAGCGACTCTATCTTGTCCTCAAGAGCGTCAAGCTGTTCGTTATTCTTCTGTATCTGAGCCT
>CAZSUR010000189.1:0-2473 GCA_964610075.1 uncultured Lachnospiraceae bacterium | reverse complement strand
GCTTTTGGTGATGGAGGCGCTCGATTCGGGCAGGATATCCGAGGCGGATATCGTTACCGCAAGCGAGCACGCGGCGTCGATGGGCGGCTCGCAGATATTTCTCGGTGTCGGGGAGTCGATGAGTTTAAACGAGCTGCTGAAAAGCGTGGTGATAGCCTCCGCAAACGATGCTGCGATGGCTCTGGCGGAGTATGTGTGCGGAAGCGAGGAAAGCTTCGTTGCGGAGATGAACCGACGTGCCGCCGAGCTTGGTATGGAAAATACGCATTTTGAAAATCCGACCGGGCTCGACGACGATACCGAGGCGCACCTTACAAGCGCTCGCGATATTGCGATAATGTCGAGGGAGTTGATCTCGCACGAGCGGATACTCGAATATACCGGCATATGGATGGATTCGATCAGAAACGGGGAGTTCGGGCTGACCAACACGAACAGACTTATAAGATTTTACAGCGGAGCGAACGGGCTCAAAACCGGCTCAACATCAAAGGCGAAATTCTGTATCAGCGCCGCAGCAAAGAGGGACGGTATGCAGCTCATTGCGGTGATAATGGCGGCTCCCACGCGCGATATAAGGAACGAGTGCGCAAAGAAGCTGCTCGATTACGGCTTTGCAAACTACGAGTATCTTTGCTATGACGCGCAGACGCTTGAAACGCCTATAAGAGTGATAGGCGGAGATGCAGACGAATGTACGCTCGAGTACGATAGGTTCGATATCGTGCTTGATCGTGCGACGGGCGGTGAGGCGGAGCAGATATTCGAGCTGCCCGAGGAGATTGAGGCTCCGGTGAAGATAGGTGATAGGGTAGGCACCGTGCGATACGTCATAAACGGAGAGACGGTGGGTGAGGTAGCCGTTACCGCCTGCGAAAATGTGGAGCGAATAGGCTTTTGGGGACTGTTTCGATGTCTTTTGGATAAATTCCTTATCTGCTCGTGAGCCGCTCCGCCGCGCTCTGTGAGTTATACTTCATCGAAATGCCGGAACTTTGCGCGGCTGTGCCTCGATAAGCATGAGAGGTTGAAAAAATGCACCTTTACCGCGCGGAAAGAGTACGATGCGACAAAAAATCAACCCGTTGCGCGGAGCTTCTCCGACAACGGGTTTTGATATTCACCTTATTATTTTGCTAATCTGCCTATATTGTTTTCAATTGAGCAGTTGTCGTTTGTGCCGAGCTGTACTACATTCTCGGTCAGAGCTCCGTCAGACATGGTGTTGTCCTTGACGATACAATCTCTGCAATCGCGGATCATTATCGAGTATTCGGGGCTGTATATGCCGCAGTCTCCGTCGTCACGACCGATCTTCATGGCGTTGCCGGTCACAACGACTCCGCGGCAGTTGCGCATGGTAAGATGCGAGCTCTTATATTTGTCCTCGAACAGCTCACCCCGGGATCTTGCACCGATACGACGGAATATGTTGCCGGTTACGGTGACAAGCTCCACAAGATTCCCCTCCGAGCCGAGCTCAAGCGCCGGCCCGAACGATCTGTCGAAGAAATTTCCGGTCAGGTTGAAGCTGTCTCCGGAAGGGAATATGAAGCCTCCGCGGTGATTCCACTCGACACGGTTGCCGGTGCAGGTGACCGATGCGACGATCCTTCCGCCGAGGATACCTCCGCCGGCGTTGCCCGAAAACCAGTTGTCTATTATGAATGCGTCCCAGCCGTCGATGAAAAGTCCGGCTCCGTCGTTTCGATGCAGCATCGAGTGGCGTATCGAGAAGCACCAAACGCGCTCGAGGTGAACTCCGTCTCCGCTGAATCCGCCGATACGGCAGTCGTCGATGGTAGGAGTGTCCTCCTCGCCTCCGCCGTTGTAGGCTTCGCGGTATAGCTTAACTCCGTGGATGCGCTCGCCAAGCCCCTCTCCGCACATACACATTCCGCGTATAGCGCAGCCGAAGCCGTCGGTTATATCTATCATGCAATCGACGTCTGAGATGTTTAGCTTGAATACCGACGCTCCGTCCCGTCGGAAGCTCCATGCGGAGCAGCCGACGATAGCCTTGTCTTCTCCGCGCAGATAAAGCTTGCCTATCGAGTATGTACCGGGCGGAACTATTATCTCGCTGTGCGAGGGAGCCGCGTCTATAGCGGACTGTATCGCCGTCGTTGAGTCGGTCACACCGTCGGGTACCGCACCGAAATCGAGTACGTTAAACGATCTGTTCATGGTCATACCTCTCCTTTGCTCCCGTGTGATAGTTGAGCGCCATTGTATATTGCCATTGTAGCAGATGAGTGAGAGTTTTGCAATATCCTATGCAGGTAAAAAGACAGGAGTATATGTGAGATATAAAAATCCACCCGTAGCATATGCGGGTGGATTTTTCGTTTGTGTTTTTACATTTTGTCCGGCTTTTCATGTATGATTTAATTATGCAGGCTTTCGTTATGTATACGATCCACATCTAAACCCTCGCCGAGAATAGCACGTTCTTCCTCGTTCAAGTAGGAGC
>CAZSUR010000188.1:0-2491 GCA_964610075.1 uncultured Lachnospiraceae bacterium | reverse complement strand
CGTCTATTATGCAGGTGTGCGATATTCCCTCGCGTACGGCGTTGACGCAGCATTCTACCTTCGGTATCATGCCGCCGGCGATTATTCCCTCGCGACGCAGATGCTCTACTTCGTCGATCTGCACCTCGCTTATAAGGGTGTCCTCGTCCTTTACGTCGTACATAAGTCCTCTTACGTCTGTCAAAAGCAGGAGATTGGACGCGCCGATCGCAACGGCTATCTTCGATGCCGCGGTGTCGGCGTTTATATTGTACACCGTTCCGTCATCCTCGGCTATGCCTATGGTGGACACGACCGGGATATAGCCCTTCTCTATATTGCTTTTGATTATGTCGGCGTTGATCTTCGTAATCTCTCCGACGTTTCCGTAATCGTATTTTCCGTCGTTTAACTTCTTTGCCTGAATCAATCCGCCGTCAAGTCCGCAAAGCCCGATAGCCTTGCCTCCGATGCGCTGTATCCGGCTCACGAGATCCTTGTTCGTTTTGCCGGCAAGCACCATCTGAACGACGTCTATCGTTTCGTCGTCAGTATATCTGAGCCCGTTTACAAAGGACGGCTCCTTGCCGAGGCGGTGCAGCATATCGTTTATCTCGGGGCCTCCGCCGTGCACGAGCACGACGTTTATGCCGACGGCGGACAGAAGCACAAGGTCGGTTATTACCGCCGAGCGCAGTCCCTCGCTTATCATTGCGTTTCCGCCGTATTTTACGACTACCGTCTCACCGTGATACTTTTGAATGTTAGGCAATGCTTGAATGAGCACCTCTGCCTTATCCATGTTGGAAACAAACATACGTGTAGCTCCTTTTTATCCGCGTTAGCTCCGGTAGTCTCCGTTGATTCGTACATATTCGTAGCTGAGGTCACAGCCCCACGCCGTGGCTACGGCATCGCCGTCCTTCATATCGATGTCGATGAACAGATGCTTGCGTGAGAGCACCTCTTTCGCCTTGTCCTCGTCAAACGCCAGTCCGCGTCCGTTTACGCATACCGGCACCTCTCCCGCTCTCGAGCGGAATTTTATATCTATCTTGTCAACGTCGATATCCTCTCCTGAGTAGCCGAGCGCACAGATCACACGGCCCCAGTTTGCATCGGCTCCGAACATCGCAGTTTTTACAAGCGACGAGCTGATGACCGATTTTGCGAGCACCTTGGCGCTCTCCTCGGTCTTTGCGCCCGAGACGTTACATTCAAGCAGCTTTGTCGCGCCCTCTCCGTCGGAGGCGATAGCCTTTGCCATCGTGCGGCAGAGCTCGGTGAGCGCCGCCTTGAAGCTCTCGAACTCCTCGCCGTCGCTTGCGATCTCGACGTTCTCCGCATCTCCCGATGCGAGGACGATGACCATGTCGTTTGTGCTTGTATCTCCGTCCACGCTTACCATGTTGAAGGTTATTCCGACAGCGTGGTGGAGAGCTTTATTCAGCATATTGGGGGTTATTTTTACGTCGGTCGTGATAAATCCGAGCATGGTTGCCATGTTGGGATGTATCATGCCCGAGCCCTTGCATATACCGCCGAGGCGGATCTCGTGTCCGTCGCCGGAGGTGTATTTTATCGCGAATTCTTTCTTCTTCGTGTCGGTCGTCATTATCGCGGTAGCCGCTGCCTCCGATGCCTCGGGGGTGGAGTCAAGCTCCGAGCAGAGCATTGGGATACCGTTCATTATCGGCTCGAGCGGAAGCGGTATGCCGATAACTCCGGTGGAGGAAACAACGACGTCCTCCGGCTCGATGCCGAGCTTGTCCGCCAGAGCCTTGCAGGTAGCCTCCGCCTTCTCAAGTCCGTCCGAATTGCAGGCGTTTGCGTTTCTGCTGTTGCAGATAATGGCTCTTGCATAACCGTTTGCGATATGCTGCTTTGTTACCGTAACAGGTGCCGCGCAAGCCTTGTTCTGCGTGAACATTCCTGCCGTAACGCAGAGGTGCTTTCCGGCTATAAGTGCGATATCACGACGTGTCTTGTTCTTCCTCAGTCCGCAATGTACTCCGGCTGCGAGGAAGCCGGCAGGGAAGGTGACTCCGCCTTCGACTTTTGTAAGTTCCATGTTGTTATGTCCTTTCAAAGCTCCGAGTTTTCGGATACGAATTTTTCAAGATTTGCGATCTGAAGCAGCACCGAGCTCTCCGCCGGGCCGCCGATGATGCTTCTGCCGTCTACGCATTTTTCAAGCTCGATCGCGGTGTATACCTCCGTGTCGAACACGGGGGAGAGCCGGCGGTACTCGTCGAGGGTAAGCTCCTCGAGAGTTTTTCCGTTGTCGATGCAGTAGGCGACAAGCTGTCCGATTATCTTATACGCGTCTCTGAACGGCATACCGTTCTTTACAAGGTAATCCGCGCAGTCGGTGGCGTTGATAAAGCCGGTGGATGCGGCGGATCTCATTCTATCCTTTTTGCAGGTGACGGTCGCGAACATCTTCTCGAATATCTCAAGGCAAAGCTTCGTGTTGTCGATCGCATCGAATATCGCCTCCTTGTCCTCCTGC
>CAZSUR010000187.1:275-2501 GCA_964610075.1 uncultured Lachnospiraceae bacterium | reverse complement strand
CAAAGCCGATCTCGTAAAGACCTATCGGCACCGATACCGCCATCTGTCCGGCTCCGTAGATTATGCCGAAAAGAAATAGTCCCGTTCCGCCCGCAATATCAGCCGCAAGCAGGATTACAAGAGCGCAGAGCGCTGACGCAAGCACGACATATCCGAGTGCGAAGAAAGCAAAGTAAAGTACAGCAGCCGTAAGGCTTATCGGCAGGGTCACGATCAGGAGCACCCAGAACATGGTCGAAGCGCTCATGCCGAGTATGCGATTATCCGGTATTATTCTGCCTACGATGGTCTTTTCCTCCTCCGAATGAGCCTCCATGAGCTTATACATCCGGTCATATTCCTTCTCTATCTCGTCGGTGAGCGTTTCCGCCTCCTCGCGATGAGGCGAGTTGGTCTCCTCCGCCGGAGAGGTTCCGGTGATGCCGCTTGTAGCCTCCGTATAAAGCTCGGAGAGCTGTACTGCGTCGATTATCTTCGTTTTGTTGCAAGCAGATGCGAGAGGCTCGCTCTCGTTTGCGGCAGACTCTGCCGGCATATCATCCGATGTATCGTCCACGTGCGGTGTTGTGCCTTCGGTCGCAATATCAAGAGCTATGGTATGCGCGAGGTCGATTGCCTCCTTTGCCGAAGCCTCGTCCTCCTCGGACAGCATCTCGTCCGAGCCGGAAGCTTCGATCGAAGCAACGGTATTGTCAAGCGAGGTCGCGGTGTCGTCGATCGAGTCGACGCTGCCGGGCGACGCTATCTTCATATCGGCATCCGGATCGTTCGCCTCGCCTTCGCTCTCGCTCGCGGAGCCTACAGTTCCCGCTTCCTTTGATCTTATATGCTCAACGATAGCATCCGCCAGCTCGTCGCAGCTTCCGAGAGCCTCGATCTCCGATTCAAGCTCGGATGCATCGTATTTTGATAAATATTTATCGAAATGACGTATTTGCTTGAGTATCTGCTCGTCGTCAAGCCCACGATCGAGAAGCTTCTCGGCGAGAAGAACAAAAAAATCTTTTTTATTCACAAGCATCCTCCTGAAGATAATCTTTTATTGTAAAAACGATCATAATATGCTATAATATAAAATCATGCGAGCGGTTTTTGAGTCTCCGCCGCACTCATAAGATAATTATATCAAACAAGGAAGTAAATTTCAATATGAGAATGAGAAAAAAAAAGCACGGCGCCGAGCGACTCGCCGCCTGTGCGGATTACGTGATATCGGAAAGAGATCAGCTCTCGCATTTTCCGGTGCATCTTGAGATAGGCTGCGGCAAGGGCAGCTTCATATCACAGCTCTCGCGAGCTTTCCCGGATGTGCAGTACGTAGCTATGGAAAAGATCCCGGACGTGCTCCTGCTCGCGGCGGAAAAGATACGTAATGACGGCACCGAAAACGTGAAATTCATCGTTGGTGACGCGAAAAATCTCACCGAGATATTCAAGCCGGGCGATATATCGAGGATATATCTCAACTTTTCCGATCCGTGGCCGAAATCGAAGCATCACAAGCGCAGACTGACGCACGAGAGCTTCCTACAGCTCTATAAATCGCTTCTCACCCCCGACGGCGAGATATTCTTCAAGACAGACAACCGCGATCTGTTTGATTTTTCGCTCGAGGAGTTTGAAAAATGCGGCTTTAAGCTGCGTAACGTAACAAATGATCTGCACGCCGAGCCGTGCGATACGATCGACTTCCGCACCGAATACGAGACGATATTCTCGCAGAAGGGATTCAAGATAAACCGAGTCGAGGCGTATCTGTAAGGCGTAAGTACTACGATGACGCTGAGCATCGCATAATGCGGTGCATAAGGCGGTACACAATGCTACGGCAAGCTTGCACCCAAACAGCCTTGCTTGTGTGACATCGGACTTTGCAGGACGGAGCAACATAATGCACACACTCTCGTCACACCTCGATTTGAGCTTTCGCATCGGGTGGCGAGACAGCTTTCAGAATACAACAAAAAAAGATCCACCCAGATACGATCGGGGTGGATCGCTTTTTTACAGCTCAAGCAGCTTGCTTGCAACCTCGTCGAGGAAGTCAAAGTCTACGTCCTCGATCCTGCCGTTGTCGGCAGCATCGGCTATATTCGTATCGATCGGTACTCGTGCAAACGTATCTACCGCAAACTCGCGTGCGAGCTTTTCAACGCTTGATTCACCGAAAACGCTTATCTCCTTGCCGCAATCGGGGCACTTGAGATAGCTCATGTTCTCTACAAG
>CAZSUR010000187.1:0-265 GCA_964610075.1 uncultured Lachnospiraceae bacterium | reverse complement strand
GTCCCAATACCGGTATATTCATCATTCTTGCCATGTTTATAGCCTTTGCTACTATCATGTTGACAAGCTTTTGAGGGCTTGTAACGACGATGATTCCGTCTACCGGAAGCGATTGGAATACGGTAAGCGGAACATCTCCCGTTCCGGGAGGCATATCGACGAACATATAATCAACGTCTTCCCACATAACGTCTGTCCAGAACTGCTTTACCGTTCCGGCGATGACCGGGCCTCTCCAGATAACAGGAGATTCCTCCGAATCGAG
>CAZSUR010000186.1:0-2550 GCA_964610075.1 uncultured Lachnospiraceae bacterium | reverse complement strand
TTTATTACTGTAGGAGACGTTGTAACGTATCTTGAGGGTGCGACGAAATAAAGCACGTTCGTGCCTTTGATTTGACATCATACGATATAAGCTTGGCGGTGGAGCGCGCGGTGTGACCGCGGCGCTTCCGCCAAATAAGAAGTTGAAAGGTGTAGTCTGAAATGGGAGCAATTTTTTTGCTGATAGTCGGAATCGCTGCGGGAGCGATAGCGGCAGTTTTCATTGTGTCTCTTGTTGTGAGCATGGTTCGCAGCCGCCGCGCAAATCAGGTGCTTGCCGAGCGCCGCAGAAGCCGTAATTTTGCATACGAGCTGTTGTGTGCGGGCTTGGGCGGACGCTACGTGCTTAAAAATCTGAGGATCCCGTGCGGAGTTCGTCCCGACGGCCGCAAGGCGTATGCAAACGTTCCGCTTGTGCTTATCAATCGCGGAGGCGTCAGCATAATAGACGTGCGGAATGAGGTCGGACATATCGACAATCCGCTCAGAGGAGAGTGGACGCTTACGTACGGAAACGAGCAGCAAACATTCCGTAATCCCTTTGAGGCGAATGCCCAGAAAGGACGCGTTGTCGAGCATCTGCTGAAGAAGGAGAATCTTTACAACGTTCCGATAAGCAACATCGTGCTGTATACACAACCGGGAGTCAAGTTCCGCAACGGCAGATATCAAAATCTGCTTACGGCGGATAGGATAGTGCCGTATATGCTCGATCTCGGCAAGAACAGATTTATGACCTTGCGCGAGATGGAAAAAACGCTTAAAATGCTGTCTGCATTCCGCGTGAAAGGCGCTCCCGTAAGGAGAGGTGCACCCGCTCCGGCTGCTGCCGCGAGTCAGAACACGCAGCCCGGTGCCAACAACTGATAATAAGCGCGCGACGCGGTGATATATCCGGCTTGCGCGCTTTTTTTCATCGGCGCGCGAGCGTGAAAAGGTGCAATTCCGGTGCGAGTGCAGACTCGCGCGGACGTACTTGCACGATGTGCGCGGTGTGGTGGCTCACATGTGGGGAGTCGTGCGGTGTGCGAGGCATTGTGATTTGAATAGAGGCAGTTTCACGACGTGTGAGATGAGCAGCGACTGGCGGCGCGCGGCGCAGCGTATGCTCGCGCGACGTTTTGACGAGCTTTCCCGTTGGTGTGAAGCGCGTGCAACTTTTTGCGGTATTTTTCTGCCGGTATAACACCGAGTGCAACCTTTGCGCTACCTTTCTTCTGATGTGAAGCTGAGAGTTATGCCTTGTGCATTATACTTCGCGCTATGCTTTCACTCGCGCGGATATAAAGTTGCATATGCACCGCTCACGGTGCTGCCTGCGATACCACCTACAATATTGCTTGCGTCGGCGTATGTTCGCTCGCACGACGTGAGATTCTGAGAAATTACCGACGATATTGATTTTGCTTTTACGTATACGGGCGATGCCGGTGCGTGATGAGATTTTTTAACTTGAGAGGATAACGACTATGATAACGAGTGATTGGAAGGGCTTTGTACGCCACGAATCGCAATTTGAAGGACACAGAACGCTGATAGTACTGCCGCACGAGGCGGCTCCCGACAAGCCTTGGATATGGCGCGCCGAGTTTTTCGGAGCCTTTGATTGGGTCGATTTAGAGATGCTTCGCCGCGGCTGGCATCTTGCATACTGCCAGGTGAGCGATATGTACGGCTGCAGCGAGTCGATAGAAACCCTTCGCCGCTTCAAGACCCATATAACCGAGGAGTACGGACTTGCGCCCAAAGCTGCGATGTTCGGCTTCAGCCGTGGCGGACTTTACGCCACCAATTACGCTATGGCGTATCCGGAGGATATATACAGCCTTTATCTTGATGCTCCGGTACTCGACGTGCGTAGCTGGCCGGGAGGCTTTGGCAAATCGGAAAGATACGAAAAGGAGTGGGAAGAGTGCAAGACCTGCTACGGCATCGACGAGGCGTCGGCGCCGGAATTTGACGGTAGCCCGCTCTTTCACCTCGATCGGCTTCTTTCAACCGAGATACCGATATTTATGGTAGCCGGAGACTCGGACGAGGTAGTGCCGTTCGACGAGAACGGAGAGCGGCTTGTGGCGTACTGCCGCTCGCACGGAGTTGATGTTCCGTGCATCGTCAAGCCCGGATGCGGTCATCATCCGCACAGCCTTGAGGATCCGACGCCGGTGGCGGATTTTTTGGAACTTCATAAATAATTAACAATATATATATAGAAATGTCTTGAATTCGAATGCGGAAAATGGTAAATTTTAAATATAGATTAGCACTTGAGCACTTGGAGTGCTAAAGAGGTATCCGGAAGGAGGCAGCTAAAATGACAAGAGACCCAAACGGGCTCAGTGCCAGAAAAATCGGTATACTGAAAGCAATTATAGATGCTCATATAAAAAACGGAGAGCCGGTAGGCTCGAAATATCTTACGCAAAATAAGCAGATCGCACTTTCATCTGCTACCATACGCAACGAGATGGCGGAGCTTGAGGATATGGGATATCTTGAGCAGCCGCACACGTCGGCGGGAAGGGTTCCGTCCGAGCACGGATACAGATTC
>CAZSUR010000185.1:0-2569 GCA_964610075.1 uncultured Lachnospiraceae bacterium | reverse complement strand
GACTCAAAATCCAGTGGTAGCGATACCGTGCGGGTTCGACCCCCGCTTCCGGCACCAAACGATGAAATACCGCTCTTTCTGCAAAGAAAAGAGCGGTATTTTTTATACATTAGCGGACATATGAAAGTGCTCCACGCAATCTCCGCAAGGCAAAAGAGATGTTGTTGATATATTATCGGAATATGAAAGAGAGGGCTCCTACGTCTGTAAGACAAAAGAAAGCTTATGTGTTGATACATTTGCCGGCATACGAAGCAGCTTCGCTACCATTTAAGCGAAGCAATATCACCTCGTACAAATACCCCCTCTGCCGCATCCGCCGAAGCTGATGCGATAGAGGGGTGTTTTCGTTATTCTGTTATTTGGTCAAAAGCTCATCATGGTATATACGATCACGCTATAAACGGTACCCATAAGCATGAGTGCCGCAAGTACGAGCACGATTATACGAACTGCAAGCTTTTTTATGCGAGCGCTGCTCATCTTAGCCATATTTCATTTCCTCCGATGTAAATCTCAAAGCAGCACACCTGAAGCGGGCAGCTTTATCTTGCGGTATTTCTTCTCCGACTTTATATTCTCGGGAATATTTACGTCGGCGGAAACAAGCTTTTGTCCCTTCTTCAACGTAAATACCTGCACGCCCTGCGAGGTACGTGTAGCCTTTATCGGTATAAGCGAGCTCTTTATGATTATCGCCCGTCCCGCATCCGAGCGGAGCAGGATATCGATCGGCTCCGCCTCGTAGAAGGCTCCGACTATCGGAGATGCGTCCGAATAAGCATTCGTGAGCTTTCTGCGACGCGATTTCGTCTCATACGAGCTTATCGGCACGCGTACTGCCTTGCCGTTCTCGAACACGAACACCATATTGTGCTCCGGCTCGTATTTGGCGATGCTCTTCATCGTAACGACCCTCTCGCCGTCCTCAAAGCCGAGCTTGACCGGAATGAAATCTCCGAGCACCGACGCCTTTACCGGATTGAATTCGGAAACGCCTGCCTTATACACACGCGCACGGTCGGAGAAGAACAGGAGCTCGTTTATATTCTCCGCATCCTCCTGGACGTTTATATCGTCGCCGTCCTTGAACTTCTGCTCGTCGTTTCCGCGGAGCGAGAGCATCGTGATCTTCTTGAAATAGCCCTCCTTTGAGAGTACCACGCGAACGTTGTAGTTCTCTACCTCGTTGCTTTCTGTGTACTCCTTTATATCCTCCGCCTCGATGAGCTGAGTCTGTCTCGGCTTTGCGTATTTTTCCTTTATCGCCTTGAGCTGCTTTGCTATCTGCGTCTTTATGCGGACATCGCTCGATATTATCTTATCCAGCTCGTCGATCTCCTCCTGCAGGCTCTTTATCTCCTTTATCTTGTTGAGGATATACTCGCGGTTGAGATTCCTTAACTTGATATCGGCGATATATTCCGCCTGGATCTCGTCGATCTCGAAGCCCTCCATAAGGTTCGGGATAACGTCCTTCTCGTTCTGTGTTTCACGTATGATCTTTATGGCTTTGTCTATATCCATCAAGACCTTGCCGAGCCCGCGCAGAAGGTGTAAACGCTCCTTCTTCTTGGTGACGTCGAATATAAGCTCGCGGCGGTAGCAATCAACGCGGTATTTTATCCATTCCTTCAATATGTCTATAAGACCGAGCTGACGCGGTGTTCCGTTGACAAGGATATTGAAGTTGCAATCGAACGAATCCTCAAGCGGAGTCATCTTGAACAGCTTTTCCATAAGCTTGTCCGGATCGGTGCCTCGACGCAGATCTATCGTGAGCTTAAAGCCGTTCAGATCTATCTCGTCGCGGAAGTCGGTTATTTCCTTGAGCTTGCCCTCTTTTACAAGAGTGGATATCTTACGCATTATAAGCTCGATCGAGGTCGAGTACGGTATCTGCAGTATGTCGATGCAGTTTTCCGACTTGTCGTATACATATCTCGAGCGAAGCTTAACGCTTCCCCTTCCCGTTTGATATATCTGCTTCATCTGCTCGCGCGAATATATAAGATTAGCTCCGCCCGAGAAATCGGGTGCACGCACGATGTCAAGCATTTCCTCAACGTCGGTGCTCGGCTTTTTAAGGAGCTGTATCGTTCCGTCGCATATTTCAGCCAGATTGAACGAGCATATCGAGCACGCCATACCTACCGCAACTCCGAGGTTGGGCGAAACGAGGATGTTCGGAAAGGTAGTCGGCAACAGCACCGGCTCCTTCATGGTATTATCGTAGTTGTCCTTGAAATCGACCGCGTTTTTGTCTATTCCTTTGAATATCTCGTTGCAGAAGGTATCAAGCTTTACCTCTGTGTAACGGGGAGCTGCATAATCCATGTCCGAGCTGTAATGCTTTCCGAAGCTTCCCTTTGAATCTATAAACGGATGAAGTAGAGCCTCGTTTCCGCGTGTAAGTCTTACAAGCGTCTCGTATATGGATGCATCTCCGTGAGGATTCAGCTTCATCGTCTGACCGACAACGTTCGCGCTTTTTGTGCGCTGTCCGTTTATCAGACCCATTTTATACATGGTGTAAAGCAGCTTTCGGTGAGAGGGCTTGAAGCCGTCG
>CAZSUR010000184.1:0-2578 GCA_964610075.1 uncultured Lachnospiraceae bacterium | reverse complement strand
TGCGAGCCTCCTGCCGTTGTGCATGAAATGTATTTAAGTATATGCCGCACCTCGACGTATTATGCCGCGTACTCGATGCCTTGTATATCTTCACCGTATCACCATGCCGCTGCGACGGCACACATTCGGCGGAGATCCGAGCGAATCGCTCCATCCGCATCATGTGCGTGGTGCTTACACGGTCGCTATTTTGCATATCGGCTTATTCCGCCGCAGCTTCACCGCTCTTGCCGCGCCATTTACGTTACGTTGAGAAACGCGAGGTTTACAGCTTCGCCGATAAGTCGTGCGAGCGCGTTTACGGCAATGTCGCTTTCATTTAGGGAGACGAAGAAATCTCTGCCTCCGTCGAGTACCTCGATCAGCTTGTCCGGGTAGCTTTCAAGTCCTGCTTTTTCGAGCGCATCGTACACGAGGGTAGAGGAATCCACCACCGTCGGAACGCCTATCGCTATCACCGGAACTCCGACCGAGCCGCGATCGAGCGCCCTGCGCGAGTTGCCGATGCCCGAGCCCGGGCGTATCCCCGAGTCGGATAGCTGTACCGTCGTCGCGAGCCGCTCGGTGCTCCTTGCAGCGAGCGCGTCTATAACGATGAGCAGCGAGGGCTTGGTGTGCCATACGGCTCCTCGGACAAGCTCGAGCGTTTCGATGCCCGTCTGCCCGACGACACCGGGAGCGGTCACCGCGATCTCCACCCCTCCGAGCCTCGCGTATAGGCTCGGATCGGCAAGCTTTACGTGGCGCGTGGCGTGAATGTGATCGGTGCATATCGGCCCTACGGCGTCCGGAGTTATGCTTCGGTTGCCGATCCCGGCTACGAGCACCGAATCGACACTTCCGCAAAGCGAGTGCACAAGCGACCTTATCTCACGCGCGAGCAGCTCTCGGGCCGAGGCGAGAGCATCGTTACTGTGCGTCCATATCCTGCCGACGTCAAGCGTTATATATCGACCGCGCGGTTTTTCGAGCGCGGTTGCCGCCGCATCCGATATTATATCAAGCTCAGAGCGGCGGATGCCCTCCACCATGCTCTCGCGTGTGACGTAGCCGTCGCGCGCGGTGCTGTCCTCAGGTATGTTCCATTCCGATGCAAGATCGGTTCGTTTAAAGGGAGCTGCGTTTGAGCTGTTCATAGTCGCGTTTCCGTCCTTTAACAAATTGTTATCAATCTTAATGTGCTCAGTTTCGCTTTTAAAATTCACATGAAAATTCAATTGTGCAAAAGTCCCTAAAATCTGAGTTTTTTATTGTGCAAACATCTAAAAAAATCATCCTTTCGATTTTGTGTGAAAAAAACCCATTGATAAAACGTAAAAACGATGCTATAATGTATAAGTATATTTGTGTCAACGACCCTCGGCGGATGCATAAAGCTTTCGCTTATCCGCCCGGTTTGTGTGAATGGTGATATTTACAAGGAGGAAAATCCAAATGAAGAAAATACTTGCCCTGTTGCTGTGCCTGATAATGTCCGCTGTGACTTTGGTTGGCTGCGGCAAAAACGATGAAGAAAAGGGTGCCAGCATACCGATATACATATCGGATCAGGCGTTGAACTTCGACCCTGCACTTGCTTACACCGATGATTCGATGGCAAAACTCACCGAGCTTCTTTATCAAGGGCTTTTTGATATTGATGAAAGCGGAAAGCGCGTAAAGGCGCTGGCAAAAAGCTACAAGATCGTTGAGGATCCCGAAAACGATTACTATATGCTCGAGATAACAATAAAGGATTCCGCATGGAGTGACGGACGCGCCGTTCAGGCGGGAGATTTCGTTTTCGCGCTCAAGAGAATAATCGAGCCCGAGTTCCACGGCGAGGCTGCTTCCATGCTTTACGACATTAAGAACGCACGCGCCGTTAAGGCCGGAGACGCTTCGATTGACGATATCGGAATCTACGACGTAGGAACAAACATCCTGCAGTTCGAGTTCGAGGGCAAGATAGATTACGAGCAGTTCATGGACTACCTTGCAAGCCCCTGCTTCTCGCCGCTTCGCGAGGATTCGGTAACCAAGGTGAGCGACAACTGGTCGACAAACATCTCTATCATTCTCAACAACGGACCGTTCTGTGTACGCTCCTACGGTGTTATAGGCGAGAAGAAGCTTATACTTGAGCGCAACCAGTACTACTACCGTGATGTTGAGGACGACGCTCTTGACAAGTACGTAACGCCCTTCAGACTTGTAATCAACTACGATTGCACAGAAGATGAGCTCATGGAAGCGTACGAAGCCGGAAGCATCGTATATATAGACGGAATTCCGCTTGAAAAGAGAGCAGATTATAAGAAAAAGGCAGAGGTTACCGATTCGCAGTCCGGCTTCTCCTTCATGTTCAACACGAAAAACGAGCTCTTTGCAAAATCCGAGGTGCGTCGTGCACTTTCTCTCGCGCTCGACCGCGATGCGATAGCTGAAAAACTTGTATTCGCAGAGGCAGCTCGCGGATATATCACCGACGGTGTATACGGTGTAACGAAGTCCGGAAAGTCCTTCCGCAAGGTTGGCGGAGATCTCATTCAGTCCACTCCTAACGTTGATGAGGCAAAGTCGCTTCTCAAGTCCGCAG
>CAZSUR010000183.1:0-2579 GCA_964610075.1 uncultured Lachnospiraceae bacterium | reverse complement strand
CTCGGTCGTTTCGACGGCGGTTATGATACGTCCGTCCTTTGCCGCGGCTATTCCGGTATGCACGTAGTGCACGCTCGAGCTCAGCGCGGATAGCATATCGAACGCATCCTGCTCGTCGCGCGGCTTACCGAGCTTCTTTCCGTCAAGCTCGACCAGCGTGTCGGCGGCAACGATGAGCCGTCCCCGCTCGGCTGTCTTTGCAGCCTCAGCCGCCTTTGCCGCGGCTAACGCCGTCGTGAGCTCGGCTACGCTCGGAGCCGTTACGGCATCCTCGTCGATATCGGCAGGTGCCACGTCGAGATGTACGCCTATTTCCTCAAGTATTGATATCCGCCTCGGAGATTTCGAGGCAAGTAAAAGCTTTTCCATCTGCCCTCCGGCCTTGTTTCAGGTTAAAATTTCAAATTTGTATGGATTTGAAGCGCCGAACGCTCCGCTCGCGCTTTTTGCGCGCTTGTGGGGATTTGTGCAAAACTTCATGCGTAGGGATCGAGCGAAAGCTCGATCAGGCTCGCGTTTTGCGGCACAAGGCGCGAAGCGCGCCATGCTTCCGGCATTGACAAGTCTATGTCTCAGTGATTTGTGTTCCGAGCTGCTCCACGTCACAGCCCGAGCCGCCACACCGTGCTTATTTTATGCGTCGGATGAGGTCGTGCTCCTTCGGCGGAAGCTTGCGCGTGTATGCGTATATCGTGCGAAGCACCTCTCCGCGATCCTCGAGCGAGAACACGAAGTGCCGCTCGGCTATTCCCGCATCGTCTATCTTTTTGATCTGATCCGCCATATATATCGGAACGCTGTTATACACAAAGTCACGTCCGTCTCGGTGGAGGACGGGGAAGCGTGCTCCCTTTCGGTCGCGGAGCTGATTTGTGCCGACCGGCTTCTCAAGCAGCATCAGCGGCAGCCTGCCGTAAACGACCGCACCCTTTTTTATGCCGCGAGGGATGGCTACGTCGCGCATCTGCGGCAGATTGAGCTCGGGGGAAAGTATAATGCTTTTTATGTCAAGCTTTTCTGCCAGCACCTCGGCTGAAAGCGAGTTGAACACGTTCATCCGCATATCCGCGTGAGGGATAAGCTCGAAGCGGCGCGCGAGCTCGATATGCGATATGTTCGATATGAGCAGATGCTCGGCTCCGTTGCTTTTTGCGGCGTCGAGCCGGCGCAGAACGTCGTCAAGCTCGTCGTCGTATATTACGGTCGGAAGCGCGACTCCGTTTGCTCTCTGATCATATGCGGAGAGCGGCAGATACGCGATATCGAAATAATCGGTGTCCGGAAGCTGCTTTGCGGAGGTGAACACCGCCGAATTTATCGGCTTGCACGCAAGCGCCGAGCCGCGACGGCGCTTCGGTGCCTCCAGCACCGGAGCTGAGCGCTCGTTTATCTCTATTTTGGGCAGAGGCTTCGCCCTTGCCGACTTCTGCTCGGCGCTGTGCGAGCGGCTGTCGGCAATATCGCGCTCGGAGCGTGTGCCGAGCATGGAGGCGTCCTTTTTGCCGACGAAATAGCCGTCGGTAAAGCCGCCGCGAGAGAAAAGCTCCGCAAGCTCGCGGACCTCGCGATCGGTCGCCGCGCGCCTCTCATCGAGCAGGCGGCGGTAGATCCTCGTTACGCCGTATACGTAATCGGGACTCTTCATTCGTCCCTCTATTTTCAGCGATGCAATGCCCGAGTCGATAAGCTCCGGCACGTGCCGTGCGAGGCACATATCCTTAAGGCTGAGCGGATAGCTGCCATTGTACGGCATACGGCAGGGCTGGGCACATTCGCCGCGGTTGCCGCTTCTGCCGCCGAGCATCGCGCTCATAAGGCATTGACCCGAGCAGCTTACGCATATCGCTCCGTGTATGAATGCCTCGATCTCGATGGGAGAGCTTTTTACAAGCTCGACTATCTGAGATGCCGACATCTCTCGCGCGCATACCATGCGCGAAAAGCCGGAGTCGTGCAGCAGCTTTGCCGCCTCCGCGTTGTGAGCGGTCATCTGCGTGCTCGCGTGAAGCTCGAATTCCGGGATATTGCGATGGATGAAATCGGCAAGCCCGATATCGGTTATTATAAGCGCGTCAACTCCGCTCTCGTAGAGGAAGGCTACGTATTCAAGCGCGCTTTCCGTCTCACGGTCAAGCACGAGCGTGTTCAGGGTGACGTAAGCTCTGACCCCGTTTTCGTGGCAGAGCTCCACCGCCTCCTTTATCGTCTCGCGGCGGAGATTTTTTGCGTTCATTCTGGCGTTGAACATCGTTCCGCCGAAATATACCGCATCCGCTCCTCCGAGGATGGCGGCGCGGATGGCGTCGGGTGAGCCGCACGGAGCGAGAAGCTCTGGCAGTCTTGTGTTTTCGGTGCTCATAGATATGTTTCCTTAATCCTTATTCTTCAGTTTGTCAAGCTCCGCTTCAAGCTTCTTCGAGCGATCGAGATATTCGAGCGCCAACAGGAGTGCCGCCTCGTATCTGCCGCACTGCTTGCTTGATATGCTTATTCTGTCTATCTGTCCTTCGAGGGTTTTTGCCAGCGATGCCATATACTCCTCTTTTTCATCGCTTAAAATGTGAAGCTTTGTGCTTCCG
>CAZSUR010000182.1:0-2661 GCA_964610075.1 uncultured Lachnospiraceae bacterium | reverse complement strand
GCTCCGCCACACGCTCAAAGCCGTAGCGGTTGACCGAGGAAAGTCTCGCGCCGACGATGTGCTTTCGCATGAGCATACAAAACATCGGCGGCACCTTCGGATTCTCACACGAGCTGTCGGTCATATGGATTCGCGGAGCGTTTGCTCCGGCGTTTATATACAGTTTTTTCTCGCCGTTGCCTCTTTCTCGCGGCAGGCGAAAGGTTATTACGACAGTATGCTTTTCGGGCTGATAAAGCTTTTCCGCCCGAGCCCCGACAAGCTCGCTTTTAAGCTCCTCGGTGACGGCATACATAAAGCCTGCGTCAAATGACATGGGTGCTCCTTCCGATTTTTGTACGTGGTATCGTTATTTCGGATCGAGATATATAAATAAGCCTCTGCTTTTGGGGGAGAAGCCTAACCTCTTGGCTATCTTTCCGGCGGGTGCGTTGTCGTATGCACAGCTGTACGTGACCTTGAGACCGTCTGCGGTGAGTATACGTGCGAGCATAGCGACATTCTGAAGCCCGTATCCGCGACCTCGCTCCTCGGGTGCCGTGTATACTCCGATATCCGCATATCCGTCGTCCGGATGCGGATTTTCGCAGGCGATCGAGTATATCTTTCCGTCCTTTACGGTGGCGCAGTATCTCCAACCCTCACCGAACGGATCTATCGGCGTGTCGGTCATGTTTATATAATCGTCATCTGCCGTTACCTCTATGCTGTCGGGACAGGGAATATCGGGCAAAGTGTTACATGACAGCTCGAACTCGCGGACGAGCTCGTGCTTCAGCTCGAATTTATCCTTTGATATATACGGAGCTATCGTGTCAAGCGCGAGCTTTGCGCCATCAGCCGAGAAGCGAAAGCTGTCCGAGCCTCTTGCAAACGCAAAAGCGGCAGCCTTTGCATATCTTTCGTAGTATATAGAGGTATCGCCGCCGTAGCGTTGCGTCACCGTGAAGGGAAAGATACAGCTGAACTCGCCGTCCTCGTCCTTTATCGTTTCCGAATTTTCAAAAAGAGAAATCACGTTTTACTCCTTAATAATATCAAGCTGAAAAACCATACGATTAATTGTATACCATAATACCGAAAAAGTCAATCGCTGACGAAATATGCAAAAAAGAAAAAAAGATGCACAATATTTCCAAAAATGCAAGATTGCCCCTTGCTTTCTTTCACAAAGTGTGATATGATAAATCATATAGTAAAAAATTGAACAAATTTTTGAAAGATAGGAGAAAGATAGATGCATAACCAACATCATGAACCGAAAACGGTAGTCGAATTTTCCCATGCTACGAATCTTTTGGAGCAGTCGGCGTATAAATATCAGCTTCAGGATCGCGAAAGTCCGAATCTTTACAGACATCTCTTTGATTACGACAATGTTCCGAAGGTATCGTTTAACCACCGTTACGTTCCGATAAATATGCCGGATCACATATGGATAACCGACACGACCTTCAGAGACGGTCAGCAGTCTACGTCTCCTTTCACGGTAAAGCAGATAGTCGATCTGTATACGATGATGCACAGACTCGGAGGTCCGAACGGACTTATAAGACAGAGCGAGTTCTTCGTTTACACCGAGAAGGACAGAGCCGCGCTTGAGGCTTGCCGAGATCTGGGCTTTGAATTTCCGGAGATAACGAGCTGGATACGCGCAAACGAAAAGGACTTCGATCTTGTAAAGCAGCTCGGAATTGCCGAGACGGGAGTGCTTGTAAGCTGCTCCGACTATCATATATACAAGAAAATGGGACTTACCCGTGCCAAAGCAATGGATAAGTACCTCGGTATAGTAAAGAGCCTGCTTGAGCACGGTATCCGTCCGAGATGCCATCTCGAGGATATCACACGCGCCGATTTCTACGGCTTCGTCGTGCCATTTGTCGAGGAGCTGAACGAGCTGAGCGAGGAGTCGGGTATTCCGATAAAGATCCGCGCCTGCGATACGATGGGATACGGAGTTACCTATCAGGGAGCGGCGCTTCCGCGAAGCGTGCCCGGTATAATATACGGACTCATGCACTACGCCGGAACTCCGAGCGAGCTTATCGAGTGGCACGGCCACAACGATTTCTATAAATCGGTCATCAACGCCTCCACCGCATGGCTTTACGGCTGCTCGGGCGTCAACTGCTCGCTTCTCGGTATAGGAGAGCGCACCGGAAACTGCCCGCTTGAGGCTATGGTCATGGAGTACGTATCCCTCCGCGGAGACACCGACGGAATGGATCTTCCCGTAATAACCGAGATAGCAAGATACTTTGAGGAGGAGGTAGGATATGCAATACCTCCGCGCACTCCCTTTGTCGGACGCAACTTCAACGTAACTCGCGCAGGTATTCATGCGGACGGACTTTTGAAGGACGAGGAGATATACAACATCTTCAACACCGAAAAGCTGCTTAACCGCCCGGTTGCGGTCGCGGTGGATTCGCACAGCGGTCTTGCCGGAGTCGCACATTGGATCAACGGCTTCTTCCGACTCTCGAAGGAAGAGGCGTATGCAAAGAACGATCCGATCATCGTAAAGATAAAGGAGCTTGTCGATGCGGAATACGCTCGCGGACGCAATACCGCGATGGGAGACGAGGAGCTTATAACCTTCTTAAAGCAGGTATCCTTTGACGAGTACGAAAAGCTCGCTTCGATACACAGAAATAA
>CAZSUR010000181.1:0-2674 GCA_964610075.1 uncultured Lachnospiraceae bacterium | reverse complement strand
GAGAACAGCGCTCCGACTCGGCGCGGATAAGGTATATATCGTATACCGCCGCTCGATGGATGAGCTTCCCGCAAGACGCGAGGAGGTAGAGCACGCAGAGGAGGAGGGAATTGAATTCCGCCTGCTTTGCAATCCAACCGAGATAATCGGCTATAACAATCCGGACGACAAAAGAGATCCGAAGAACGGCTTCGTTACCGGAATGAAGTGCATAAAGATGGAGCTCGGAGAGCCGGATGAAAACGGCAGAAGACGCCCGGTAGAGATACCCGGAAGCGAGTTCACGATAGATGTAGACACGGTAGTAATGTCTATCGGTACCTCTCCCAACCCCCTAATCAAGTCTACCACAAAGGGACTTGAGGTCAACCGCCGCGGAGGAATCATCGTTGACGAGAACGGACTTTCCTCTCGCAAGTCGGTTTACGCAGGAGGAGATGCGGTAACCGGAGCGGCAACCGTTATATCGGCTATGGGAGCCGGAAAAACAGCCGCAAGAGCGATAGATCAGGCTCTCGGAAACTGATCCGAGACCAGTCGTGCGGAGCTTTTGCACCGCAAGTATGACAAATTATAAACCACCTGTATTTGGTATGCTTTTTTAATCATCCCATGGTGGGTTTTGCATATATTCTTTCACCGAATATATTTTAAATCGGCAGAGACAAAGAAAGGGAGAGAGCATGAAGCTTGACAGAATAATCGCGGTAAGAAACGACAAAACCGTGTACCGCGACGGAGACAGATGTATTAAGGTATTCAACTCCGAGTATTCTAAATCGGACGTGTTGAACGAAGCTCTCAACCAGACAAGAGCGAACGAGCTCGGCATCAGAGTGCCGCAGATATCCGAGGTCGGTGAGGTAAACGGAAAATGGGCCATAATATCCGAGTATATACGCGGAAAAACATTGGCTCAGCTCATTTCCGAGGACAAAGATAACGTGCGCAGGCACATAGAGCTGTTTTCCGAGCTTCAAAGAAGCGTCCACTCAAAGGATGCATCCCCCTTTGCGCGGCTCAGCGACGGGATAAAGCGCAAGATATTCCTCTCGGACAGCGATGACGATGAAAAGCATTGGCTTTCGGTGCTACTTGAGGGCTTGTCGGTGCGCGACAACAGCCTCTGCCACGGGGATTTCAACCCATCGAACGTTATTATAAGCAATCAGGGCGAGCCGTATATCATAGATTGGCCTCATGCCGCGCGCGGAGATGCCGCAGCGGATGCAGCGTACACCTATCTCATGTTTTGCATAAACGAGGATGATGCGCTCGCTCATACCTATCTTGATATTTTTTCCGAAAAAAGCAATATTTCAAAAAAACATATCGAAAAATGGATGTCTGTTATCGCCGTGTCTCAATCGGTAAAGGGAAACGAAAAGAAACGCGAGTTTCTTATAGATTGGGAATTCAAACACAGAAATAATTGGTGAGCTTTCTGTGCAAGCATTGCGCCTCACCGCTTTTAATATTCATTATAAAGATAATCGAAGGGGAAAAGAGTTATGCTTAAAATCACGGTCTGTATCGGCAGCTCTTGTCATATCAAGGGCTCGTGCCAGGTGATCGAGCAGCTTCAAGGCTTGATCTCGAAAAACAATATAAGCGATAAGGTGGAGCTTGGCGGCACCTTCTGCCTCGGCGAATGTCAGCAGGGGGTATGCGTAACGGTTGACGATGCTTTTCATTCCGTTGCTCCGGAAAACACAGAAGAATTTTTTGCCAAGGAAATTCTTGCAAGGGTATAATTTCAGCGGTATATTATTATGATTTTTGTTCAGGTTTGCGTAGGATCGTCCTGCCATCTCAAGGGATCGCGGGATATAGTAGAGCTTTTTAAGAATGCTGTTCACGAGAACGGTCTTGATGACGAGGTTATCCTCTCCGGCAGCTTTTGCATCGGCAAATGCAACCGTGTCGGTGTTACCGTCCAGGTGGACGACGAGGTACACGTCGGAGTGACGAGAGAAAACTTCAGAGAATTTTTCCAAAAAAACATATTGGATGCTATTAAAAGCGAAAGGAAATGACGGATATGTCAGATTGCTTGACACTCAAAAAATCGAACTGTAAAAATTGCTATAAATGTATTCGTCATTGCCCGGTAAAGGCGATCCGTTTTTCGGCAAACCAGGCGCATATAATCGGAAACGAGTGCATTTTGTGCGGTCATTGCTTCGTCGTATGTCCGCAGAACGCAAAGGAGATAGTGGACAGCACCGAAAAGGTAAGAGTTCTGCTCCAAAGCGGTGTTCCCGTAGTTGTGAGCCTCGCTCCCTCGTTTATAGCCAACTATGAGGGTGTCGGAATCGAGTCTATGCGCCGCGCGCTGAAAAAGCTTGGCTTTTTCGACGTTGAGGAGACCGCGGTCGGCGCTACGATAGTCAAGACCGAGTACGAGCGCATGCTCGCCGAGGAGGAGCGAGATATAGTTATCTCATCCTGCTGTCACTCGATAAATCTGCTTATACAAAAATATTTTCCGCGCTCGCTTGAATATATCGCGGACGTGATGTCCCCGATGCAGGCGCATTGCGATGCAATAAAGAAGCGGATACCCGGAGCAAAGACCGTATTTATCGGTCCGTGCGTTGCCAAAAAGGATGAGGCGGACGCATACGAGGGCCCGGTCGATGCCGTCCTCACCTTTGAGGAGCTTACGAATTGG
>CAZSUR010000180.1:0-2675 GCA_964610075.1 uncultured Lachnospiraceae bacterium | reverse complement strand
ATCGAGCTTGAGCAGGAGATAAAAGAAAAGCCGGAAAGTCGTGCACGCTTCTTCCCGACCACCGGAGGTATACTCAAGACGATGAAGCAGGATGCTCCGGGATATACCTATCTCGCAATTGATGGAGTAGAGAATTGCATCTCTGCTCTCAAGGATATCGAGAGTGGGAGAATACATAGATGCTTTATCGAGATGTCCGCCTGCTCCGGAAGCTGCATCGGCGGCCCGGTAATGGAGAAGTATCACAACTCCTCTCCCGTAAAGGACTATATGACGGTGGCAAGATTTGCCGGAAGCAAGGATTTCGATGTTGCACAGCCTGATCCGGTCGAGTTGAAAAAGCCGTTTGCCATGATAGACAGACAGGTGACCGCTCCCTCCGAGAACGAGATATTGTCGGTGCTTCGTCAGATGGGCAAATTTAAGCCTGCGGACGAGCTCAACTGCGGCTCGTGCGGATATAACTCCTGCCGCGACAAGGCGATAGCTATAATCCAAGGCAAGGCGGAGATATCCATGTGCCTGCCGTTCTTAAAGGACAAGGCGGAGAGCTTCTCGGATACAATAGTAAAGAACACGCCGAACGGTCTTATAGTGTTAAATGAAAATCTCGAGGTGCAGCAGATAAACGCCGCTGCGCGCAAGATAATGAACGTACGCGCCGAATCGGACGTGCTCGGCGAGCCGGTCATACGCATACTCGACCCCACCGTGTTCGTCCAGGTGAAGAACAGCGGAAGAAGTGTAAGGGATCAGCGCTTGTATCTCGCAGAATACAAGAAATACGTCGAGCAGACGGTAGTATACGATCCGGACTCGCGTATGCTTGTCGGAATCCTGCGTGATATCACCGATGAGGAGCTTGACCGTGAGAGAAAGATAAGAATAAACAAGCAGACGGTCGAGGTCGCGGACAGCGTCGTCGAAAAGCAGATGAGGATAGTTCAGGATATAGCCTCGCTTCTCGGTGAGACCGCGGCAGAAACAAAAATTGCCCTAACCAAGCTTAAGGAGTCTATCGGCGATGAATGATCTTTGCGCTGAAATCGGATACAAAAGCATAAATCACGTTGGAGAGGAGCTATGCGGCGATCATATCGACGTTATCGAGGAGAACGAAAGCTCCACCGTCATCGTACTTGCAGACGGACTCGGCTCCGGTGTTAAGGCGAGCATACTCTCAACGCTTACCTCGAAAATAATCTCGACGATGATAGCGGAGGGCTTGCCCATCGAGGAGTGCGTATCTACCATCGCCGCAACCCTTCCGGTATGCTCGGTGCGCGGGGTTGCGTATTCCACCTTTACGATAATACACATATTCAATAATGAAACAGCGGAGATAATTCAATACGACAATCCGCACGTTATACTTATAAGAAATTTCGAGAACTTCGAATATCCGAAAACCGAGATGAACATCGGCGGAAAGAAGATATACAAGTCGGTGATCGACCTACGTGAAGATGACGTTTTTATCGCGATGAGCGACGGCTGCGAGCACGCAGGTCTCGGCGGAAAATTCAACTTCGGCTGGGAGCGCAAGGAGATCGCGGAGTATATGCAGGTGCTTGTCGCCGGCGGATATACAGCAAAAAATCTTTCCACCATGCTTGTTGACGAGTGCGATCGCCTCTACGGGCATATGCCCGGCGATGATACAACCGCCTGCGTCGTAAAGATAAGAAAAAGGGAGCCGATGAACATTCTGTTCGGCCCTCCCTCAAGCAGAGATGATGCGGATCGCATGATGGCACTCTTCTTTTCAAAAGAGGGTAAGCATATCGTGTGCGGCGGAACCACTGCATCGATCGCGGCGAAATATCTCGGAAAGCCGGTCAGGACAAGCTTGAACTACGAGCGGAGCGACGTTCCGCCGATAGCTACGATAGAGGGTGTGGATCTCGTTACCGAGGGCGTTATCACCATGAACAAGGTGATCCAGTACGCAAAGGACTATCTTGGCACAAACGAGCTTTACGAGGAGTGGAACTTCAAAAAAGACGGAGCTTCACTTATAAGTCTGCTGCTTTTCGAGGAAGCAACCGACATAAACTTCTACGTGGGCAGGGCTGTAAACCCGGCTCATCAAAATCCCGATCTTCCCATAAACTTCAACATTAAGATGAATCTTGTCGAGGAGCTTTCGAGCTGCCTTAAAAAGATGGGAAAGCGCATTAAGGTCAGCTATTTTTAACGGAGGTATATAATGCGTAAATTTGATACAAAGGTACAGCATTTAAAATATAAGGTACTGCGCGAGGTCGCGAGACTCGCTTGGGATGATTCGCTGCTTGAGAATATAATGGATATTCCGAAGCGGATCGTTCCGGGAAAAGAGCCGACGATGCGCTGCTGCGTTTATAAAGAGAGAGCTATACTCGGCGAGCGCGTTAAGCTTGCAATGGGTGGCGATAAGGATAATCCCAACATCATTGAGGTAATTGATATCGCCTGCGACGAGTGCCCGGTCGGCGGATACGAGGTAACCAGCGCCTGCCGAGGATGCCTTGCCCACAGATGTGAGGACGTGTGCAAGTTCGGAGCGATAACTTTCGACTACAACCACGTGGCGCATATAGATAAGTCAAAATGCAAGGAGTGCGGAGCTTGCGCCAAGGTCTGCCCGTACACCGCGATAGTCAGCCGCAAGCGCCCCTGCGAGAACGCCTGCA
>CAZSUR010000179.1:0-2679 GCA_964610075.1 uncultured Lachnospiraceae bacterium | reverse complement strand
GTATATCTCGTCAAAGCCCTTGTTCTGGTTGTACATCTTTCTGTACATGCTGTAAACGCTTTTTACGCGGCCCTCAAGCGAGAACTTTATCTTGAGCTCGGTCAGCTTATCCGCTATCTTTGCGCGTGCGCTTTCTATGAAGTCGCGGTTGAGTCCGTACTTCTTCTCGATGTCGAGCTTTACCTCCTCGTAGCCTATCGGATCGAGATATCCGAGCGCGAGATTCTCAAGCTCCTGCTTTATGCGCTGCATACCGAGTCGGTGAGCAAGCGGCGCGTAAACGTGCATCGTTTCAAGTGCCGTCGAGCGGCGCTTTTCGTCCTTTTTGACGCCGAGCGTACGCATATTGTGAAGTCTGTCGCAGAGCTTGATGAATATGACGCGAACGTCCTTCGACATCGCGAGGAACATCTTGCGGAGGTTCTCTATATGCTCCTCCTCCTTGTCCTCGAACGGTATCTGCACAAGCTTTGTGAGACCGTCGACGAGCAGGGCTACGTCGTCCCCGAACTCCGTGCGGATCTGGTCTATCGAGACCTTGCTTCCGCAGTCCTCGACCGTATCGTGAAGCAGAGCGGCGCAGATCGAGTCGGTGTCAAGCTCGAGCCCGGCAACTATCTCGGCAACGGCTACCGGATGAGTTATATACTCCTCGCCGCTGTATCGGTACTGGCCTCGGTGAAGCTCGCGTGCGAACTCGTACGCCTTCTTTATCTTTTCGATATCGTATTTCTTTCCGGATTTCTCCAGAGTCATAATAAGCTTATCCATAAAAGCTGATCCCTTTTAAAATAATTCCTTTATTTTTCGATATGGCTTCGGATCCATTTGTACAGCGATGCTTTTTCAAGCACCACCTTCGAGCTTTTGAAAACGAAGGTGAACCTCATCCGCTCGTGACCGAAGCTCTCATCCTCCGACGGCAGCTTTTCTATTCCGAAAAGCTGTGTCTCGTCGAATATATCGATTATCGTGCGTATCTTGTCCGGGCAAAGCGAGGGTGAGCCGAGCGCCCGGTCTATCGAGTGGACGGTCTGTATCGGCTTTCCTGTCTGCACGCATTTTTTGAGATGGAGATATACGTCGGTGAAATCCTGCCTTGTCGGGAGGATGTCGTATGATTTCGGTATAACCTCGCCTGCGCGCATACTTGCGTAGCGCTCGCCCGATAGGCGGAGCCGTTCCTGCTCCTCCTTGGTATATCGGAAATCGCGCAGCACCAGCTGAACCGAGCCCTGTCCGCGGAATTGGTTGAAATTCAGATTGCCGATGAAATCGAGATGATCTCCCGGCGTGAGATCAAGCTCGTCCGCGCAAACGCCGAAGGCGAGTGCGGGAAAGTAGGTGCCGTCTTTATTTAAGGTCATGCGCGTGTGGCGGCCCTGACCTATCGAGGTGATGCTCTCGAGCACCGCGTCTTTTACGAGGAAGATCGGCACCGGATTCTCCGAGCCGAACGGCTCAAGCTTTTCAAGCTCTATCGCCTGCTTTATAGTGATGTCCGCGCCCTCAAGCTCGAGATCGACCGATATGACTGCCGGAGCGATCGTGCCTCCGGTCTTTTCTTTTGCGTAAAGATTTATTCTGCGGCGGAGCTCGTCGGTGTTTTTGCTCTCGATAGAGAGACCGGCGGCGAGCTCGTGCCCTCCGTATTTTATAAGTATGTCCGAGCAGCTTGCGAGCGCATCGACAAGGTTGATTCCCGGCACGCTTCTGCCCGAGCCCTTGCCGATCCCGTCCTCGGACGAGATAAGAATGCAGGGCTTGTTGTATTTTTCGGTTATCCTCGAGGCTACGATGCCGATAACTCCGTGATGCCAGCCCTCCGCCTCGAGCACGATGACGAGATCGTTTGCAATGTCGGGCGAGGAATCTATTCTGGCGTACGCCTCTTTAGCTATACTGTTTTCCTCTTTTTGACGGGCTACATTAGTCTCGCAAAGCAATGCCGCGATGCTCTCCGCCTCGTGTTTTAAGTCTGTGGTGAGCAGCTCTACCGCGCAGTCGGCGCAGTCCATGCGACCGGCGGCGTTTATGCGCGGTGCGAGAGTAAAGCCTATGACCGAGGAGTTTATCGTGGGTGATTGGCTTTTGCCCATCGACTCATTTATAAGCGCGATAAGCCCCGGACGTGAGGTTTCCTTTATGCTGTTAAGGCCGAGCGCGACTATCAGGCGGTTCTCGTCGACGAGCGGCATGACGTCCGCTATCGTTCCGAGCGCCGCGAGGTCAACGTAGTCCTTGCATACCAAACGAAGGTAATCATCATTGCCGTATTTCCCCATCTGTATCTTCTCGAGTGCGGATATCAGCTTGAACACAACGCCGACTCCGGCAAGCTCGTCAAAGGGATAGATGCTGTCCTTTCGCCGCGGATTTACCACCGCCACGGCATCGGGTAGCACCGCTGGGCACTCGTGGTGGTCGGTTATGACGATATCCACGCCGAGCTCGCCTGCGTATTTTACCTCCTCGACCGCGGTGACTCCGGTGTCGACGGTGATTATAAGCGATACGCCGGCTTGGGCGAAGTGCTCGATTGCAGCGCGGTTGACTCCGTAGCCCTCCTTGTCGCGGCGCGGAATGTAGTACTCCACGTCTGCGTGAAGCGATTGGAGGTACAGATAAAGCGAGCTTACCGACGTTACTCCGTCAACGTCGTAGTCGCCGTATATCATT
>CAZSUR010000178.1:0-2738 GCA_964610075.1 uncultured Lachnospiraceae bacterium | reverse complement strand
TATTCTTGATTATCTTCAGACATTCACGGAAAGCGCGAAGTCGTTCACGGTCAAGTCCACGAAACATCGCTTGGTTTACCGCTTCAACTTTAGCTCTGGAGGCATCGACGATGCTCCTTCCCTTCTCGGTTATGGTTATTATGTTCTTCCTTGTGTCATCCGAGTCGGTCGCGCGCGTGATATACCCGCTTTTTTCGAGCGAGTTTAAGGTGTTTGCCACAGCAGCGGTGCTTATCTGCAGTTCATTCGCTATCTGCTTTTGAAAGCCGGGTTCCGGAGAGTCGGCTATATGCATGAGCATAAAGTGCTGATTGCGATGGATCCCCATCTTTCTTATGCTGCCGTCAACGATTCTGTGATGAAGTCTGTCTATATAAAAGAACTCGTTTAGGGCGCTTTCGTATTCTTTGGTATCGAACGTTTTTTTCATATTTCGCAGCTCCTTTTCAGACGTTTCTGCGTGTAACCGAAAAAATCATTAACCGGTTAACTAAATACATGATATTATACCATTCCATACATGGTGATTTGGTGACTATTTTGTTACGGCAATGTAAACTTGAGCGGTGGGATCAAAAAGTCGGAGGCACGCAAAAAGCACCTGCGGAGGCAAGCTCCGCAGGTGCTTTTATATGCTTTAAAGTTATCTTTCTTCTCTGTAATAGTTCACACCGCAAGCGGTAGGCTGAGTTCCCTCTTTCTTCTGACGCATCGACGATATTATAAGCACCAATGCGGTTACAAGGAACGGGAGCATTACGTATATTGCGTTGGGTATATACGAGAGGAATTCGAGGAACGGGAACGCTGTCGCGAAGTCTCCTGCGCGAACCTGGAATACCGAGAACGCTCCGAATACGAGCGAGCCGAATATCGCCTTTGCAGGGCTCCAGCTTGCGAATATAACGAGCGCTACCGAGATCCAGCCTTGGCCGTTTACACAGCCGTTGTTCCATACGCCGTTTCCGTTGATAAGCGAGATATACGCTCCGCCGAGGGCGCATATTCCGCCTCCGACGAGGATATGTATATACTTGGCACGGTTGACGTTTATTCCTGAGGCGTCAGCCGCCGCAGGATTCTCTCCTACCGCGCGCATGCGAAGTCCGGGACGCGTGAATTTCATGTATATCCACGCAATGAGCGCAACGACAATACCGAAGTATACGAGTATGTTGTGCGAGAACAGCACCTTTCCGATATAAGGTATATCTCCAAGTAAAGGTATGCTTATCTCGTTCAGCTTTGCGCTGAATTCCGCCGAAAGCTTGGGAGATACTCCGTCAGAGTGGCTTATAAGCAGCTCTCCGAAGAAGTTTGCAAATCCGGTACCGAAGGTGGTGAGCGCAAGACCGGTAACGTTCTGGTTAGCCTGAAGCGATACCGTAAGGAAGGTGTATATAAGTGCTGCAAACGCTCCTATCGCAAACGCGGCGATGAGCGCGAGTACAAGGCTGTTGGTCGTGTATCCGACGAAAAATCCGATAAATGCACCCATGTACATGATTCCTTCGACGCCGAGGTTGATGTTTCCGGCTTTCTCGGTCATTATCTCTCCAGTCGTTCCGAAGAGCAGCGGCGTTCCTGCCTTTATCGCGGCAAACAGAAAGTTTATAATTGTGATCATTTATCCGACACCTCCTGCTTTTTGCGGCGCCTAAAGGTGCACTTGTATCTGATAAAGAAGTCGGAGCCGAGGATAACGAAAAGGATTATTCCCTGCAGAATGTCCGAAACGGACGAGGAAAGTCCGAACGTGCTCTCGGTTACTCCGCAGCCCTTTTCTATAATGCCGAAGCAGAATGAAACGAACACGACTCCGAATGGATTGAGCTTCGCGAGCCATGCTACGGTTATTGCGGTAAAGCCGACACCGTTCGCTATTCCCATCGAAAGGGTGTGAGACGTTGCCTCTCCGCCGACGTGGAGCATACCTGCAAGTCCGCATATACCGGCGCTGATAAACATAGTGCGGAGAACGACCTTGTTCACGTTCATTCCGGCATATCTTGCAGTGTTCTGGCTGTCTCCGACAACCGATATCTCATATCCGTGCTTCGATTTATACATATAGAAGAAGGTGAATATGACCAGAGCGAGCGCAACGATCCAGCTTATATCCATACGGAAAAGCTGAGGGATCCATGCGTTCTTCGGGAATTTAGCTATCTTCGGGAAGCCGCCGGCTGCAGGATCTCTCCAAATGCCGTCTCTGAGAAGCTGGATTATATAGAGCGCTATATAGTTCAGCATAAGTGTCAGAAGCGTTTCATTTGTCGAGAATTTACACTTGAAGAATGCGGGAATAAGTCCCCACAAGCCTCCGAGCAGTATGCCGGCTGCAGCCATGAGTATTATCGTGAGCCATGCAGGCCAGCCCTCGCTGTGAAGCGCAACGGCAGATGCACCTACCGCTCCCATGATGAACTGTCCCTCCGCGCCTATATTCCAGAACTTCATCTTGAAGGCAAAGGAAAGTCCGAGCGATATTATAAGCAGCGGCACTACGATGCGCACCATAGCTTTCATCGCAAGCGTGGATTTAAAGCATCCGCTGAGCATCTCGGCATAGAACGAAAACGGGTTCGTACCGAGCGATGCGATAAGCACGCCTCCTGCGATCAGTGCGATGAGGATAGAAATGCAGTAGAATATGACTATCTTCCACATGGGAAGGTCTGCGCGCTTGGATATATGTATAAGCGGCTGATGACCGAAATGCTTTTTAGTTGTTTTCA
>CAZSUR010000177.1:0-2750 GCA_964610075.1 uncultured Lachnospiraceae bacterium | reverse complement strand
CGGAGATAGGTCTCTCATCGTAGAGGAACTTTTCGTTTAGCAGATTCATCTTACCCTCCCAGGTGAAGAGATTGCCGTGGCGCGCGTTTCTGCTGGGCATTACGCAGTCGAAGAAATCAACTCCGCGGTATACCGCCTCAAGTATGTTCACCGGAGTGCCGACTCCCATGAGATATCGTGGCCTATCCTTCGGCATATACGGCTCTACTGCCTCGATGGTTGCGTACATCTCATCCGCCGTTTCGCCGACTGCGAGACCGCCGATGGCGTAGCCGTCGAGTTCGAGCGAGGATATCATTTTCATATGCTCGATGCGGAGATCATGATATGTGCTTCCTTGGTTTATTCCGAAAAGCATCTGCTCGCGGTTTATCGTTTCGGGCAGCGAATTGAGACGATCCATCTCGTTCTTGCAGCGCACAAGCCAGCGATAGGTGCGCTTTATCGAGTTGAGCGTATAGCCGTACTCAGCCGGATTTTCTATGCACTCGTCGAATGCCATGGCGATAGTCGATGCGAGGTGCGACTGTATGCGCATACTTTCCTCGGGCCCCATGAATATCTTTTTTCCGTCTATATGAGAGGAGAAGTTTACCCCCTCCTCGGTGATTTTGCGAAGCTTTGCGAGTGAAAATACTTGGAATCCGCCGCTGTCGGTAAGTATCGGCTTGTCCCAATTTATGAATTTGTGAAGTCCGCCGAGCTTGTGTATAAGCTCGTCTCCGGGACGGATGTGGAGGTGATACGTGTTCGAAAGCTCGACCTGGCAGCGAACGTCCTTCAGATCCATTGTCGATATGCCGCCCTTGATGGCTCCGCAGGTGCCGACATTCATGAATACCGGCGTCTGTATCGTGCCGTGGGGAGTTTCAAACTCGCCGCGGCGAGCAGTTCCTTCTGTTTTCTTCAGTTTAAAAGCCATTTATGTGATTTCCTTTCAGTTATTGGCGCTTGAATTGCTTCTCAAAATCCCTCTTTGATATTTCAAATGCTACCGGTCGTCCGTGAGGGCAGAACTTGATATCCGGCAGGCACAAAAGCTTCTCGCATATCCATTTGATGTTCTCCTCCGAGTCGTACCGTCCTGCCTTGATCGCAGCCTTGCAGGAGGCTTGATAGAGTGCGCGCTCGTAGATCATATCCTTCTGTACGTCTGCAGTTACCGTCGACTGCGACAGCTTTCCGACCAGCTCCTCGAACATGGCACACGCCTCGTTTGAGTCGAGAGAGGAGGGTATCTGCGTTATGCTTGCGGTGTTGCCGTCGAGCACAAAGTCAAAGCCGATGCTTTTTATATCCTCGCTGTATGCTCCGGCGGCACCGGCATCCTCGCCGGATAAGCTTACCTTCAGCGGTATCAGAAGTATCTGCGCGTTCTTCGCGCCGATCCTCCGGTTGCGCTTCATATCCTCGAATATTATTCTTTCGTGCGCCGCGTGCTTGTCGATAACGAGCATTTTATCCACGAGCTCGACGAATATATAGCAGTTGAACGCAACTCCGGCTATCCTGTACCAGGGGAGAGAGTGTGTATGTCTGCTCTCGTCCTCGTTTATACCGTTGAAGCGTATCTCCGGCTCGCGCTCGGATGACGTTACGGCAGCATCAGTCTGATGCGGTATATATCCGACGTTCGCTTGAGAGGGTTTGTTTGCGTCGTATTTCCGTCCATCGGACTTTGAGAGATCCTCTGTCGGGGATAAGTCGGCAGTCGCTTCTGTGTCAAGTGCAATGACATCAGGCACATCGACCGGCGGCTGCCAGGACGTGGGCGGGTCGGAGATCGTGACCGATATCTTGTCCTCCGCTTTGCGGTCGACCTTGGCAAAATCTATATTCTGTGTCGGCATGGGAGCCGGAGGTGCAAAATCCTCCTTTATCTGCTCATAGCGATAGCTTGCCTTGTCCATGCGTTCGCTTATTGCCTCCGCCTCCGACGCAGTTTCGCATTTTTGAGTGATGACATCGCTGTACGGAGCAAGCGAATCGCCGTCGCTCTTTAAACCGAGCTCGAACTCCGGCCGTCTTATGCTGACGGTCAGCGCGTTCCTGACGGCGCTGTATACCGAGTGGAATATAAGCTTCTCGTTTGAGAATTTAACCTCCAGCTTTGCCGGATGAACGTTCACGTCGACAAGAGCCGGGTGTATCTTGATACTAAGTATGCAGCAGGGGAATCGCTCGGACGGGATAAATGACTGATACGCCTGCTCGAGCGCTGCCGTTGCAACTGCGCTCTTTATATATCTTGAGTTTAAGAAAAAGTTCTGGTAATTTCGGTTGCCGCGGATGTTCTCCGGATTGCCTATAAAGCCGGTGATCTCGATACCCTCGGTCATGTCGTTTACCTCGATAAGCTTTTTGGCAAACGAGCGACCGAGCACCGCATATACGGCGTTAAAGAGGCTTCCGTCTCCGGTGGTGGAGAAGCGGAGCTTTCCGTCGGTGATGAATTTTATCGCGATATCCGGGCGAGAGAGGGCTATCTTTTCGACAACGGCGGAAACGGCTGACGTTTCGGTCACGTCTTTTCTTAGAAATTTTCTTCTCGCAGGAACGTTCGAAAAGAGCTCCTCGACGATAACGGTGGTTCCATCGGGGCAGCCGGCGTCTCCGATGTCGACGATGTCTCCGCCATCGCTCTGCATTATCGTTCCGACGGTGTCCTCGCGGCGCTTTGTCATGATACGCATATTCGACACGCTCGATATCGCGGCAAGTGCCTCGCCGCGGAAGCCGAGGGTCATTAT
>CAZSUR010000176.1:0-2755 GCA_964610075.1 uncultured Lachnospiraceae bacterium | reverse complement strand
ACTCGGATACCGTGAGTGATGAGGCGGAGGGTGTGCTGTCCGAGCTTAACGCTCTTACCTTTACCGAGCTTGTCGGCTATGGGGTCGATACGGAGGATGAGCTTGTGAAATTCGGGCTTGATGAGGCGAACGGCAAGCGGATAAAGGTCGACTATTACGCCGAGCAGACGCTCGAGGGGGATGAAAGCACCTCCGATACGACGATAAAATACGATAAAAGCTTCACTTATATAATGGCGGTCAGCTCCGACGGGGAGACGGTGTATATAAAGGATTCGGAATCCGCCCTCGTCTACGCCGTGGATCCGGCAAAGCTAAGCAAAACTCTTTCGCTTATATAAGTATATATAAAAGGTGAATTTTAAAGCGTTTTCGTAAAATCACTTGACTTTTATCATTTAATGAAATATCATAATAACTGATTCGGGGCGACGAAGCGGCATCATGCGCCGACGCTCGCCTTGATCATACAGATAATTATTACCAAGAAAGGCATCGCAAAGATCAGCGGTGGATTTACCGGCTATGACAACACTTTTAAGAAAAGCGCTTCCGATAGAGGCGACCGAGCTTAACGGCGAGAGCACGATACCCCTGCTTAATACGGCGGGCGCGCTCGATCTGTCGAGACCTCTGTCAAAATTGGGAGATTACGATGAGCTGTTCCTGGGCTTCGGCGGAGAGCACAACTGCGGCTTCCCATACCGCGCGCAGGATTGCTATACAAGAGAGCTTACACGCACCTCGGTCGAGGGGATCGTTCTCGAGAACGAGCATCTGCGTGCAGAGTTCGTGCCCGAGCTCGGCGGACGCCTCTGGTCGCTTTACGACAAGGATAACGGCGAGGATCTTCTCTTTAACAACCCCGTTTTCCGTCCGTCCAACCTCGCTATAAGAAACGCTTGGTTCAGCGGCGGAGTTGAGTGGAACTGCGCCGGCTTTAAGGGACATACTCCTTATACCTGCTCGCCGCTTTTCGCTTCGGTGCTGTCGCTTGACGACGGTACGCCCGTGCTCCGTATGTACGAATACGAGCGTATAAGATGCGTGACCTATCAGATGGATTTCTGGCTCCCCGAGGATTCAAAGGTGCTCCTTTGCCGCATGAGAGTCGTAAATCCCTTCCCGCGCACTACCGCCATGTATTGGTGGAGCAATATGGCTGTTCCGAATCGCCCGGGTGCAAGAGTTGTGGTGCCGGCGGACTCGGCGTACACCATGTCCTACGCTCCGGAGGATTTCGGAACGTATAAGGTCGACGCTCCGATGAAAGACGGTGTGCTCGATATAACCTATCCCGACAACAACCCCATCTCGGTCGACTATTTCTGGGATACCCGCGCATCCGAGCGCAAGTATATCTGCCATATCGACAATAAGGGCTACGGAATGTTCCAGACCTCGACCTCTCGCCTGCGCGGACGCAAGCTGTTTGTTTGGGGACAGGGCACAGGCGGTGCAAGATGGCAGGAATATCTCAGCGGCAAGGGCTGCGACGGAAAGTATTGCGAGATCCAGGCAGGTCTTGCACCTACCCAGTATGAAATGATCCCCATGCAGCCGAACACCGCGTGGGAGTGGGTTGAGGCTTACGGCGCGGTAAAGGCGGATCCTGCGAAGATCCACGGCGAGTGGAGCGGAGCGAGAGCCGAGGCTGAAGCGAGAATAGACGAGATCATAACCGATGAGTATCTTGAAAAGCTGCTCATTGATACAAGAGAGATGGCGCTCACCCCTGCCGATGAGGTTTGGTTCAACGGCGGCGGCTGGGGCGCGCTCGAAAATATGCGCCGCGAATTTGCAGGCGCGCAGAAGATGACGCCTCACCTCGATTTCGGCGTTATCGGAGAGGAACAGAAGCAGTGGCTCACCCTCCTTTACGGCGGAACTCTCGGAGTTGCGGATAAGGATGCGGCTCCTGCGTCGTGGACGTGCCAGTACGAATGGCTGCGCCTGCTCGAGAGAGCGGTCTGCGGAGCCGATGAGCATAACTGGTATACTCATATGCAGCTCGGCTGCGGATATCTGTCCGAGAGCATGATACCTCAGGCGAAGGCCGAGATAGAACGCGCGCTCGAGCTTGAGCGCAACGGCTGGACGCTTTACGCTTCGGCGGAGCTCAATCATGCGCTGGGCAAGCGCCGCGTTGCGGGAGCGCTCATGGTACAGGCATCGCGTATGCTCCCGAACGATCTCTCCATCGCGAAAGCAGCGGCGAGATATCTCGACGAGGCTCAGATGTACAACGAAATGCTCGATTTTGCCGATGGGCTCAGCGATGAGTTCAAGAACGCACCCAGAGTAAGACTCTACCGCGCGTTTGCTGCGGCAAAGACCGGAAATATCGAGCTTGCCGACGAGCTCCTTTATGCGGACGGCGGAATAGTACTCCCCGACGTGCAGGAGGCGGAGACGTGCTTGAGCGAGCTTTGGTATATAGTTGAGGAAGCAAAGGCTAAAAAAGAGGGACGCGAGTTCGATCGCGACAAGATAAATCCTCCGAGAAAGTTCGACTTCCGTATGTTTGTTACCGAATAATATATACAATACATATCATAACCACACGAGGATCTCACAGTGCGCGTGCGTGCTGTGAGATCGGTGTCTTTTTTTGAATAAAACTACCGTTTTCGAGCAGAACTATAAAAATGAACAAAACGGGCTCGGTTTTAAAAATCCCGATTCGTAAAATTGACGAATTGCGAAAAAGATTTAAAAAAGTACTTGACACAGGGGGTGCGGATATGATATAGTA
>CAZSUR010000175.1:0-2766 GCA_964610075.1 uncultured Lachnospiraceae bacterium | reverse complement strand
TACGGAGACGTAGTTAATATCACCGTATTTGCCGATCATTCGATCGAGGTCGAGGATTTCGGTCGCGGTGTGCCGCTCGATTACAACGAGCAGGAGGGACGCTACAACTGGGAGCTCGTATTCTGCGAGCTGTATGCCGGCGGAAAGTACAACAACAACGACGGTGACTCGGCGTATGAATATTCGCTCGGTCTTAACGGTCTCGGCGCCTGCGCTACCCAGTATTCATCGAAATACATGAAGGTGCGCTCGTACAACGGTGCATATTTATACGAAATGGATTTCGAGAACGGCGAACCGGTTGGCGAGCTTCGCAAGACCGAGCTCTCTCGCAAGGAAAAGCGCACCGGAACGATAATACGCTGGCTGCCCGATCTTGAGGTGTTCACCGACATCGACATACCGAAGGAATACTTTACCGATACGCTGAAAAAGCAGTCGGTCGTAAACTCCGGAATAACTTTCAATCTCAAATACGAGGCGGAGGAAGGCTTTGAGGAGTACAGCTACGCATATCCGAACGGAATAATCGACTACGTTACCGAGCTCGCAGGCGAGACCTCGCTTACGGCTCCGGTAATATGGGATGCCGAAACGCAGGGACGTGACCGCGACGACAAGGATGACTACAAATTAAAGATGCAGCTCTCCTTCTGTGCGTCGAACACGGTAAACGTCATCGAATACTATCACAACTCAAGCTTTCTCGAGCACGGCGGCTCACCCGACAAGGCTGTGCGCTCCGCATTTGTTTCCGAGATAGACAAATATCTCAAGGCAAACGGAAAATACACCAAAAATGAGGCGAAGATAACCTTTGCCGATGTCGAGGATTGCCTTGTGCTGGTCACCAACACCTTTTCAACCCAGACCTCATATGCAAACCAGACGAAAAAGGCTATAACCAACAAGTTTATAGCCGAGGCGATGACCGCGTTCATCAAACGCCGCCTCGAGGTATATTTTGCGGAAAATCCGGTCGAGGCGGACAAGCTTGCGGCTCAGGTGCTTGTAAACAAGCGAAGTCGCGAGACGGCAGAGAGCACCCGACTCAACATAAAGAAGAAGCTCACCGGAACGATAGATATCGCAAACCGTGTCGAGAAGTTCGTCAATTGTCGCTCAAAGGATCCCGATCGCAGAGAGCTGTATATTGTTGAGGGAGACTCGGCTATGACATCATGTAAGCTCGGTCGCGCCGCGGAATTCCAGGCTATAATCCCGGTGCGCGGAAAGACGCTAAACTGTCTGAAGAGCACCTATGAAAAGATATTTAAAAGCGAGATAATCACCGACCTTTTGAAGGTCATCGGCTGCGGAGTCGAGATAAAGGGCAAGATAAAGACAGACCTTGCACCCTTCGACATGAATATGCTGCGTTGGAGCAAGATAATCATCTGCACCGATGCGGATAAGGACGGATATCAGATCCGCACCCTTATACTCACCATGTTCTACCGTCTGCTCCCCACCCTTATAAAGGAAGGCAAGGTGTTTATAGCTGAATCGCCTCTTTACGAGATAACTACCAAAAGCAGTACCTATTTTGCATACAATGAAAGCGAAAAGCTTCAGATAATAAACGAGATCGGAAACGAGAAGTACACGCTCCAGCGCTCGAAGGGACTTGGCGAGAACGAGCCAGAAATGATGTGGCAGACAACGATGAATCCGGCTACACGCAGACTTATCCAGGTGTCAGAGGCGGACGAGGCGGAGACTGCTCGTATATTCGACACCCTGCTCGGAGACGATCTCCCTGCAAGAAAGGCATTTATAACCGAAAACGGTGAAAAGTATATAAACGACGTTGATTTTGGGGATGACTGAGAATGATTACCTTTGTTCTTGGAGCTTCCGGTAGCGGAAAGAGCCATACTCTTTACACAAAGGCAGCCGAGCTGCTCGGTCAAGGCGAGCGCGTCATAATGATCGTGCCCGAGCAGCAGGCGCTTGACGCTGAGAGAAGGATCGCGGATATGACGCAGAACGGAGAGAGCTTCATCTCCACCGTAAACCTGGAGGTGCTTAACTTTTCGCGCCTTGCAAACAGAGTTTTCCGCGATTTCGGCGGACTATCCTACAACTACATAAACAGCGGAGCGCGTGCATTGATATTATGGCAGGCGCTTTTTGACCTTTCGGCAGTTCTCGAAGAATACGCCGGCGCCGCAAAGGAGCCGCTTAAATTCATACCGATACTCTCACGGCAGATAAAGGAGTTCTCCGACTGTGCCGTAACTCCGTCGATGCTCGCAGAGGCAGCGGAAAAGCTGCCGGAGGAGGAGGTTTCGCTTAAAAGGAAGCTCTCCGACCTTTCGATGATATACTCGGCATACTCCGCAATATTAAACCGAGGCTTTGATGATCCGCAGAACGATATATCAAAGATGAACGAGTTGCTTTGCGAGAACGACTTTTTTGACGGATGCTCGGTAATAATCGACTCGTTTGACGGTTTTTCCTCGTGCGAGCTTACAACACTCGAGCATATATTCAGCCAGAGCAAAAACGTTTATATATCACTCCCCTACCGCGAAAACAAGGATGATCCGGCATTCGAGACGATAAATCGTCTTCGCTCGGAGCTATACAAGCTCGCCTCGAGCTACTGCGAGCCGGAGCAGCTCCTGCTTACCGAAAACCACCGCGCAAAGAATACGGCTCTGAAAAAGCTGGAGGCGGAGCTTTGGTGTATAAACAAGCTCGATTATTCGGAGGACACACCCCAGGATATCGGAGATACGATCGAGCTGATACAATGCA
>CAZSUR010000174.1:0-2805 GCA_964610075.1 uncultured Lachnospiraceae bacterium | reverse complement strand
AAAGGCAGAATTTTGGGATAGAATAATAATTTGTTTTGTCGCAAAGGGCAGAGAAGGCGCAAAAAATCCGATCGCGGCGCAAAAGCGCACGCGTCGGAGGGAGATAGCGAGATATTATTTTTGCAGATGCCGTACGTGCGCTCGGACGGCGGCGAGCACGGAGTGCTGTGGTCGCAGGGAACGACTGCGTTGCTTTTGGCGGTAACTTGCGCGCGATATGGAGTCGTCGGCGTCGGTGCAGCGTATCGGGATGCCTCTCGAGATATGGAGCCGACACTCGCGCTGTTGCAGCGGCGCACAAGCTCCGCTACAAGTCGGAGCTCACCATATTTTCGCCATTTAACATATTTTCCGCCGATTGTTGCATCTTTGCCACTTGCAGTATTTCTGTAGTTTGTCACAATTACGCTGCTTTTACGAGCTCTTGCAGTTGTCTTGCGGCAACAAGACTTGCCGATTGCGGCTCGCAGATGCGTTCCGCTGCGCGAATGGGCAAAATAAAAAGCCTACCGCGTTTAAAACAGCTGGCTTTAGAATCAAAGCAATCGTTGCAATCGTCGCTTTGATAACAGCTATCAAATGGTGGTAGGCACCGCGAGAGGTGAGCCTCACGGCGGATGGTGATATTATAGCATAAGAAAATAAGCCTTGCAAGCTCATGCGGAGCTTGCGCACTCCGATAAGTTGCACGGACTCCGCCTTTTGTGCCGCTTCGCTTTGCGCGGCGCGATAGGTGGTCGCCGGTGCGTGAGCTTGAGATTTGCGTAGCCGAAATCATGCGCACACTAAACAATGTACTTGCGCCGACGGAGGGTGCGCGAGGTGTGATTCGCGCGAGCTACACCGACAACACGCGCCCGATCACCCTATCGCATTAGAAAAAGCACGATCGTATCGGCTCCGAGTAGTCGTTGTGCGAGCTGTCACTATGCCTGCTTCCAGGCGGATGCATCCGCACAGATACCACACACGCAATCTCCTAAGCCTTTACACAAGGAAATGCGGCAAACCGCCCTTCGCTCCTGCTTTAGCCTCGGTTTCCGCTCGCTTTTGCCGCCGTCAGAGCGGCTTCTTGCTTATTTTGGAGTAATCGCGCGGATACGCTTCGGGTGTGCTCGAGGTCTTTTTTATTACTATAAGCTTGCGCGCGAGCGTTTCTTCTCCCGATACAAGCGAGACGGCTCTCATATCGCCGACCTTGCCGCCGAGCTTGGCTATCGCTCCGCTTGCGGCGGCGAGCTCATCGTCGGCTCCTGCGCCCTTCATGGCGATGAAGATCCCGCCCGGACGAACAAACGGGAGACACAGCTCGGCAAGCACCGGGAGCGCCGCCACGGCGCGCGATATCACAACGCCAAAGCGCTCTCTGTACTCGCGACGGCGCGCGAACGCCTCCGCACGCCCTGTCGTAGCTGTTACGTTCGAGAGGCCGAGCGTATCTGCTGCGCTCTGTACGAACGCTATCTTCTTTGCGGTCGAATCTATTGCGGTTATCTTTATATCCGGTCGTGCGATGGCGAGCGGAAGGGTGGGAAAGCCGCCTCCGCAGCCGATATCCGCGAGCGCGGCCCCGCTCGGGATGAGCTCCTCTGCAAAAAGGCAGTCCGCGTAATGCTTTGCTGCGATGTCGGACGGCTCCTTTATCGCGGTGAGATTCGTGTGAGCGTTCACGCGCAGAAGCTCGTCGGTCAGGCTTGCGAGCTTCTCGCAGATCTCGTCCGATGCCGTGCGGTCGAGGCCGTTTTTTATAAGTATGTCCTTTATTGATGCTGCCTGTTCGGTCATAGTCATATCCTTTCAAACGTGCGGTGCATTTGTGTGCGCCCGAGGCTCTCTTTGGCTGTTACGAATCGCTTTCGTCCGGAGCCTTTTGCGCGCCGGGTGCACCCTTGCCCATGTATATCAGCAGTACCGATATGTCGGCAGGGCTGACGCCGCTTATGCGCGATGCCTGCCCGATGTCGAGCGGGCGGATCTTGTTCAGCTTCTGCCGCGCTTCGAGGCGCAGGCCGTGTATCGAGGAGTAGTCGATATCCTGCGGAAGCTTCTTTTCCGCGAGCCGGGCGTGCTTTTCCGCCTCGGCGCGCTGACGACGGATGTATCCGTCGTATTTTATCGCCACCTGAACGCAGTATACGATATCGCGTTCGAGCGCCGGTCTGGCTTTGTCAACCGGAGCTATCGTCGCATAATCGAGCTGTGGGCGGCGGATAAGCTCCGCCAGAGTTATGCCTGTCTTTACCGGAGCCGTATCTGCGGCGGTAAGCAGACGGTTTAACTCCTCTGTCGGGGAGACGACCGTGTGCTCGCAGCGTTCGATCTCGTCGGCTATCGCCTTCTGCTTTGCGAGGAAGGCGGCATAGCGCTCCTCCGATATGAGCCCGACTCGATAGCCGATAGGCGTGAGTCGCGCGTCGGCGTTATCCTGCCGCAGAAGCAGGCGGTATTCCGAACGCGAGGTCATTATTCTGTACGGCTCGTTTGTGCCCTTAGTTACAAGGTCGTCTATCAGCGTTCCTATGTACGAGCTGTCGCGCGTGAGCACGAGCTGCTCCTTTCCGGCAAGCGAAAGTGCGGCGTTGATACCTGCGATAAGACCTTGAGCCGCCGCCTCCTCGTAGCCGGAGGTGCCGTTGAACTGTCCTGCGCCGAACAGCCCCTTTATCCGCTTGAATTCGAGGGTTGCATAGAGCTGTGTGGGATCGATGCAGTCGTATTCTATCGCGTATGCGTTTCGCATGACCACGGCGTGCTCGAAGCCGTCGAGGGTGCGCAGCATCCTGAGCTGAACGTCCTCCGGAAGGG
>CAZSUR010000173.1:0-2815 GCA_964610075.1 uncultured Lachnospiraceae bacterium | reverse complement strand
GGCTGCATCGACTCGATATACGACTTTTTTTATGTCGACAGATACGCCGATATGCCGCTCCTTTGTGAGAAATACGGCTTGTTCCCAAAAAAGGAGGATTGGCGCGGTCGTATTCTTCTTCTTGAATCGAGCGAGGAGACGATGTCGCCGGAAAAATATCGAAAAGCAATAGCGGCGCTTGACGCTACCGGATTATTCGACGTTATCTCCGGCGTGCTTGTAGGAAAACCGATAGACGAGCGGTACGAAAAAGAGTACAAGGAAGTGCTCTTGGATATGCTCGGACATCGCGGAGTTTCTATTGTTTGTAACGTGAATATCGGACACGCGCAGCCGCGCTGCATAATCCCGTTTGGTGTTAAAGCAACGGTGGATGTGACGGCACAGAGCATCAGCTTCGAGAGCTGACCGTGTTGCGATTATATTTCAATAAATCGAGGTGGATGGTGTGAACATAACCGTAAAAAAGGCTTCAGGCGAGGATACCGCAGCCATGCTTGAATATCTGAAACAGATAGGCGGCGAGACCGAAAACCTCACCTTCGGCGCGGAGGGGCTGTCACTCACGCCCGAGGATGAGGCGGATTTCATCGTTCGTGCCGAAGACTCGCGCGATGAGGTGATGCTTGTCGCAAAGGACGGAGATCGGATCATTGGCGACGCATCCCTCACCCGGCAGCCGCGTCGGATGAAGCATCGAGGCGATCTCGGGATCGCCGTTATAAAGGATTATTGGAACTAGGGAGTCGGAAGTATGCTGCTCTTGGCTGTGATCGAATTTGCGCGCGAAAACGGATTTGAAATAATAGATCTTCAGGTGCGCAGCGACAATGCGGCGGCGATACATCTTTACGAAAAGTTCGGCTTTGAGCGTATCGGCACACATCCCTCTTTCTTTAAAATAGACGGAGATGACGTTCCGTTTGATTATATGTACCTGCGGTTGAAGTGATCACTTGCGGCTCCACTCCGGGCAGCTCGCACGCCCGGGCGGTGCGCCCAAACCGACGTGTTCGGCGCTACGTTAGCTCACATTATGATGTAGATTGCGGCATCGAAATCGTCGCAATTTATTAGCAAAATGACGTTTTCTAAAACGGCAAAAGATAGATGCTTTAAAGCTTCCTTTGTCGCTTTGGCTTTTTTTAAAAAGATATTGACACTTGTACGGATTTCGGAAAATAATGCACTCTACGGTTGCTCGGTCAACGATGCTACAAAGCGGCTTGAGGGGCAGTCGGTCGCATATAAAAACGAGCTGCTGTTCGGATACGGAATAAACTTCGATGCGCTTCCATCGTGGCAGAAACGTGGAATCGGAATATGGTGGGATGACGCCGAAAAAGAAGGCTATAACCCAATAACCGAAAAGCTGATGACAACGACGAGAAGAGAGCTGCATACCGAGATTGAACTTCCTCTGCGCGAGGAATACGCTTCGTTTATCGCAAAGCTTTTGGAAAAAACAATGTCGGATAAATGATACTTGCGGCAGAGAGGCTCCGCGTTGAGCTTCTTTGCCGCTTTTCTTATAATTATCAAACGATTTTGCGGAGAGAAGCGTCATAAAAACCGAATCATTGCTCTTATATGATATATTTTTACACTTGCGCTGATTTTCCACCTTGCTTCGTTACTTTTAGGCTATATCGGAGCTGCCATCCTGCTGCGTTTGGCGTATCTTCCTGCGGTTATAATTATATGAACGCTTTTATATGCGGTGCTCTACGGATTTTCACCGTTTCCGGTTTTGATAACAATCGTGCTGTTTCTTCAGACCGTGTTCATTTTTTATAACGCCTCGGCATGGATATATACCGTTGCATATTCAGTGATTTCACTTCTTGGATGCTTCATCGGTCGGCTTTGCAGTAGAAAAGGGAAATAACCGCATCATACTTATATTGTTTTGTAAAAAAACATAGCTGCCGTCGGCGTAAAAACGCGCTCGATATCTTGATTTGTGCATGAATTTATGCTATAATTAGCGGGTAATATATAATATATACTACGAGCACAAAACAAGCGGACGTCGTTTATCGTTTTGAAGGATATGATCTGTTTATGAATATACTGCATATGAAATACGCCGTTGAGGTTGCAAGGCTCGGTTCGCTTAATCGTGCGGCGGAGTCGCTTATAGTCGCTCAGCCGAACGTAAGCCGCTCCATAAAGGAGCTTGAGGCGGATCTGGGGATAACTATATTCAACCGCAGCGCAAAGGGAATGGAGCTCACCCCGGACGGGGAGGAGTTTATCGGATATGCACAAAGCATACTGAAGGAAATAAACGAGGTGGAGAGCCACTACAAGAACAGCTCTCCGCGCAAGCAGCGCTTCTCGGTATCCGTTCCGCGCGCCTGCTATATCTCGGAGGCGTTTGCAGAGTTCTCGAAAAGCATATCCGGCGATCCTGCCGAGATATTCTACAAGGAAACAAACTCCCAGCGCACGATAAGCAACGTCTCGAACAACGACTACAAGCTCGGCATAATACGCTATGCCGAAAATTACGACAAGTTCTTTAAGACGATGCTCGAGGAAAAGGGGCTTGAATGTGAGATGATAGCCGAGTTCTCCTATCTTCTGATAATGAGCCGGGACAACCCCCTCGCTCAAAAGGAGAGGATAACCTTTGACGATCTGCCTCCGTATATCGAGATAGCTCACGCGGATCCGTACGTTCCCTCGATGCCTATGTCGAAGGTGGTAAAGGAGGAGCTCCCCGACAACGTGGATCGACGCATATTCGTCTTTGAAAGAGCGAGCCAGTTCGATCTGCTCTCCGGCAATCCCGAAACGTTTATGTGGGTAT
>CAZSUR010000172.1:0-2837 GCA_964610075.1 uncultured Lachnospiraceae bacterium | reverse complement strand
CTCGCCAGCCAAACGCAGTATGAGGAATTGCAGCGGAAAGTCCGCTTCCAATTCCTCACGGCTTAATAATTACTTTCTGATATTCAGTTTTTCTATGATAGCACGGTAACGTGTGATATCCTTTTTCATCAGGTAGTTCAGAAGATTTCTTCTGTGACCGACCATTTTAAGAAGACCGCGACGGCTGTGATGGTCCTTGTTGTTCTTCTTAAGATGCTCTGTTAATGTGTTGATTCTTGCAGTAAGAATAGCGATCTGAACCTCGGGGGAACCCGTGTCGCCTTCATGTGTGCAGTTGTCGCTGATGATTTTTTGCTTTTCTTCCTTTAACATTGTTTTCACCTCATAAAATATATTCGTCGTATGACGTTTTTCGGTTGTCACAGTATGCGGCAGGTGAAGTCAACCGTTTCGGTTGTTTGTCCGTAAACCGTGCCAACGAAAATCACGATTCATTTTACCATAATATATGGCGGTTGTAAATAGTTTTTCGAATGTTTACAATTTATTAACAAGGCGAGCTATCCTCGCAGCTTGAAAAGTGAGCTTATCTGCCGTCTGAATGCGGTAGCGGTAGAGGAATACGCCCGATCGAGCGTTGTACCTCCCGACATTGCGGAAAAGAGCGCCTCGTAGCTACCCTGCGCTATGCGCGGATACTGCGTGCCGAAAAGATACACGAAATCGAGCACGGCACCGTCGTAGGCTCGGTCGAGCATACTCAGCGAATCGGTGTCGCAGAGATGATCGGTCAGGAGCTCGTTGTAATATCCCTCGCGCAGATAATAGCCGGACGCGGCGTTGAGTGCGTTCAGCACGAGCGACGCATTCTCAATCGAGGTGCAGGAGCGCAGCACCGCAAATACCGGTATGGATGAATCTATATGCGTGTAGTAGCTCTCCTGCTCGGCATGAAGCTTTGGCATCGGCAGAACTCCGAAGCTTCCCTGCATACCGGAAAGGAGGGACAGATCGTTTATCTTTGCGATGCAGAACAGCGTCTCTCCGGCGCGGAACGCATCGATGTTGCCGGCGTGAGGGCCGCCCAAGAGGGTGCCGCTGAAGCTTTTTGAGCGGAGCAGTCCTCCGATAGTATCGCAGGCGACCGCCAAAGTCTCGGTCGGCTCGTTTCGTTCGGGGATCGCGCCGAATTCGGTCTTGACAAAGCTTCCGCCGGTGCTCGCCATGGTTATTCCGGCAAGCGCCGAGTCGGACGCGTACGCGGTGAAGCCACCGTGACCGTTTGCTACGGCGGTGTTCGTCATGGTCGCGAACAGCTCCCATGTCCAATCTCCGCCGTATACATGGCTGTATACGTTGCCGAGTCCGAGCTCTTCCGCCATATCCTTGTTAAATAGCACAACGTAGGCGTAATCCGCCGATATATTCGCATCTCCCGTCACCGCGAAAATATCGTATGCGGCGCTCGATTGCGAAATTGCCGAGGCGTTGAAGCCCACTTCGTCGTAGTCGGCATATGGGAGGCTTTGCATACCGATTATAAGATCCTTTTGCAAGAATTCGCCTATGCGGTTCATCGGTATACATATGAGGTCGGCGTATTGGGTGCCGTCCTTCTCCGCCTCCTGCGCCCGGCGAAGTATCTCGTCGGCGTCGGCATTGATCGAAACGATCGAGGTGTTGTACTTCTCCTCGACCAGGGCGTTCCTTTTTATTACCGCGGCATCGTACGGAGTCGATGCGTTCTCGGGAGATATCCTCTGCGCCTCGGAGGAGGCTATTATGACCGAGATGCCGCCGAGATCCGCCGACGGCAACACCTCGACCGCCGCGCGTCGGCTCTCGTACTCGTCGTCGGGATCGACTATCGTATATCCGCTGCCGGAGTTGTCGGACGGCTGCGTCTCGGTGCCGTCGGTCGGGGAGGTGTCACGTGACGGATAATTTATCCGTATAAACCCGCATCCTCCGAGAAGGACGGAGGATGCGCATATAACCGATATCAGCGAGATCAGTGTAGTTTTCATTTTTCTATCTTATAGGTCGTGCCGTTCGGCGTATCGGTGAGGACGATGCCTCTGCCTGCGAGCTCGTTTCTTATTCTGTCCGCCTCGGCGTAGTTTTTCGCCTTCTTTGCCTCGGAGCGCGCCTCGATCATTGCCATGATCTCGTCGTGCAGCTCGGTGGATGCCGAGCTCTCGCTCTCCTCCTCCGCCGTGTCGGCGCGGTCGAGATCGAGTGCGAGGATGGTGTCGAACTTCATGAGAAGCTCGAATATATCGTTTGAGAAGGGCTTTGTGCGAGCCGCCTCCCATGCGATTCCGAGCGCCTTGGGCGCACCGAGATCGTCGTTTATCGCATCGGCAAATCTTTCGTCAAGCTTGCGTATCACCTCGGGATCCGCCTTGCCCTCCGCTCCGCGATGCTTTGCCGTTGCCGTACGCAGGTTGGAAAGCGATTTCTTCGCGCTGTCCATTCCCTCGAAGGTGAAGTTGAGCTTCTGGCGATAGTGCGCGTTGAGGCAGAAGTATCTGAAGTCGAGCGGCTGATATCCGCGCTCGATAAGCTGATCTACCGTGTAGACGTTGCCGAGACTCTTCGACATCTTGCCGTTGTTTACGAGCATGAACTCGCCGTGCATCCAATAGTGAGCCGCCGGATGACCGAGAAGTCCCTCCGACTGTGCGATCTCGTTCTCGTGATGTATCGGAATATGATCGACGCCTCCGGTGTGTATATCAAACTCCTCGCCAAGGTATTTCAGTCCCATTGCCGAGCACTCGATGTGCCAGCCGGGATAGCCCATGCCCCACGGAGATTCCCATTGCATTATATGCTCCTTCGGGGCCTTTTTCCAGAGCGCGAAATCAGCCGGA
>CAZSUR010000171.1:0-2837 GCA_964610075.1 uncultured Lachnospiraceae bacterium | reverse complement strand
TGCTCTTGACAAGTTCAAGATGGAAGCTGCAAGCGAGGTAGGCGTATCTCTCAAGGATGGTTATAACGGCGATCTGACATCTCGTCAGGCTGGCTCTGTCGGCGGTCAGATGGTTAAGAAGATGATTGAGAAATACGAGAACGATCTGAAGAGCGGTAAGTAATCAGACTTACCACGCACCGCAAAAGCTCCCCGGCCGGACGGTCGGGGAGCTTTTCTGTTTAGCTTTTCGGTTTTACTTTTCCGGAACTATCATTCCGTAGTTCTTGTCTTTTCTCTTATATACGACGTTCATCTCTCCGGTGATATCGTTCTCGAAAACGAAGAAGGAGTGACCGAGCAGATTCATCTGCAATATCGCCTCCTCGGGAGACATGGGATTTATCGAGAAGCTTTTAACGCGTATCTTGAACTCACTTTCCTCCTCTTCCTCATCATCTGGAACTCTGTCGGAGACGAAGCTCTTTATACGCTTTTCAAGCCTTGTTTTGTTCTTTCTTATCTGCCTTTCGATAGTTTCAAGCGCCGTATCAAGTGCGTTGTTAAAGGTGGTATCCTCCTCTTCGCTGCGATACAGCGTGCCGCAGCTTGAGATGGTGATCTCCATTATTTCCTTTCCGCGTTTCTGACTTAAGGTTATATAGGCAGTAGCGTCATCGCGAAGATATTTATCAAGCTTCGACACCTTTTTCTCTGCCAGCTCCATGAATCCAGCCGGAGCTTCCATCTGTCTTGCGTTCAAAATAATTTTCATAAATCTTTACCGCCTTCCAATGGTATTGAGGAGAGCTAACCTATCCTCAATCTTATTATAGCACACATTTTGGGCATTGTAAATAATTATTTTGACTTTGTTGCAGTTTTATTGTTGATTTTGACTACCTACTATTATTCGAGCTGTCCGCTTGCCGCACGTCTTTCGCCTGCAAACGTCACAAACGAACGGTAGGTCATTACAAGCGCCGCCGAGAGTATCACTCCGCCGAGTATGTCGGTGAGCCAATGCACTCCGGCAAGGAGCCTGCCGACTACCGTCAGCACACAAACGAGGGACAGTATCATGCAAAGCACAAAGCAGAGCTGCTTTTTATCCGAAAGCAGACGTTTGAGCTCGGATATCGCCGTCGAGACGATACATATGATAAGCATCGTATGCGAGGACGGATACGATGCCTCAAGCTCACCCTCGAGTATGACCGGGCGATAGTTTATCACCGCGTGCTCGAAGAATATATACGCTGCTATGACCACGGCATAGAATGCGCCTAACAGTAAAAGCTGATAATCCACCTTAAAAAGGCTTTTGCGCCGTATAAACTGCACAAGTCCAAGCAGAGCAAAGCCTAAAGCGATCGCGAGAGCGAATACTCCAAGCAGCTCGGTCAGCTTATACCAGGTCGCGTTAAAGCCGGTATGCTCAAACACAAACGAATTTATCCCTGCCATACCGACGTAGGAGCCCTCCGACCCGACCGCTCTTATGTCGATAAGCGATACCGCAAGCGTAAACGCTGCAAAAAGCAGAAACAGCACGGCGGTGCAGAAAAAATATTTTTTACTCCTCATAAGCTCACTTCCTTTTATATTTCACAAACATCATCCGACAGAAAGCCGAGCTTTCGCCCAAGCGATCTCATCCTTCAGCCTTACGTCCTACTTCACCGGATCCTGATATAGCCGGCTCCGGACGATACAATCGTCGTCCTCCGTCAGCACCGCTCGGTCACAGTATACCCGAGCTGTTATGTCCCTTTCCGGATCCCTCCGGGATTCTTTATAATAATACCATAACTTGCTGCTTTCGTCAACGAAAAGCCGCACTCGAGGAGCGGTAAAATAAGCCTCTCGAGTGCGGCAATTATTCGATTTTTCTGCCCCGGCGTAAAACGCCTGCGGCTTATTTCGCTGTGAGGTAGCCCTCAACCTTCAAAAGCTCGGCTATGAGCACCGCTCCGCCGGCAGCGCCGCGGAGAGTGTTGTGCGACAGTCCTACGAACTTATAATCGTATATCGTATCCTCACGGAGACGTCCTGCCGATATACCCATTCCGTTCTCGATGTTTCGGTCGATATGAGTCTGGGGGCGGTTGTCCTCCTCAAAATACGTGATAAACTGCTTGGGCGCGCTCGGAAGCGAAAGCTCCTGCGGCTTGCCGGAATAGTTCTTCCAGCAATCGAGTATCTCCTGCTTCGAGGGCTTGTTTTCAAATCTGACGAAGGTAGCCGCCAGATGTCCGTTCGTTACCGGAACGCGGATGCACTGCGAGGTTATAACGGGCGACTCCGCCTTAACTATGCGGTCGCCGTCGATGCTTCCCCATATTTTAAGCGGCTCCTGCTCGCTCTTTTCCTCCTCGCCGCCGATGAACGGGATAACGTTGTCGAGCATCTCCGGCCACTCCTTAAAGGTCTTACCCGCACCGGATATTGCCTGATAGGTGGTGGTAACGACCTCCTTTATGCCAAACTTGCGAAGCGGAGAAAGAAGCGGAACGTAGCTCTGTATCGAGCAGTTCGGCTTTACGGCAACAAAGCCGCGCTTCGTGCCGAGACGCTTTCTCTGCGTGTCGATTATTCTTATATGCTCCGGATTTATCTCCGGGATCACCATCGGAACGTCCTCTGTCCAGCGATTTGCGGAGTTGTTCGATACGACCGGCGTCTCTGCCTTTGCGTATGCAAACTCGAGCGCCTTTATCTCCTCTTTCTTCATATCGACAGCGCAGAATACGAAGTCGACCATAGCGGAAAGCTTGTCAACCTCCGCCGCGTCCATTACGACCATATTCTTTACCGCCTCGGGCATCTGCTCCTCAAGCTTCCAGCGATCACCTACC
>CAZSUR010000170.1:306-2849 GCA_964610075.1 uncultured Lachnospiraceae bacterium | reverse complement strand
AATCTCCGTTTAGCCTTATATCGGAGATTATACCGTGATTCAGATTCACGTGGCACTCAACTATACCGTAGGGAAATTTTCTGCGTGAGCTGCGCGAATATTCCTTCGAGCGACCGAAATTCCAATCCCAAAGCGCATATTTCTCATTTCTCAGTTTTTCTATCGCCGCAGTTTCATCCGGAAGAAGCTCCCGCGCATCGGCGGAGATGCTCTTTTCGATATATTCTTTAAATTCCTCGATGATCATATCGCGGCTCAAAAGCCCGCGGATGTTGGCTACTCTCGAGCGCACGCTTTTGATACCCTTGCTCTCGATCTTTTCCTTCGAAACTGCAAGTGCACCCGAAAGCTTGGACATATCAGCATCGAAAAGCAGGGTGCCGTGATGCATTATCCGGTTTCCGAGCACGCATTGTGCGTTGCCGGATATCTTTCTTCCGTCGGCGGTTATGTCATTGCGGCCGGAGATCTCGGCATTTACGCCGATAGCGCGAAGTGAGTCGATCATCGGCTTCATAAATCTCGCAAAATCGAGCGTCTCATAATCGTCACTTGACACTATGTGCGTGAAATTGAGGTTGCCGAGATCATGGAACACGGCTCCGCCTCCGCTGAGCCTGCGTACGACCGGAATTTCATTCTTTTCGACGAAATCGAGGTTTATCTCGGCATAAGCGTTCTGATTTTTTCCTATTATGACCGATGGCTTGTTTCGCCATAGGATGAATATCTCCTCATCCGAGTTGAGAATGAAATATTCCTCGCTGGCGAGATTGAAATAGGGATCGGTGCAGTTGTTGCGAATTACGGTCATTTTTTTCTCCTTTTTACTTCCGTTGCTTTGGATCACTTGAGGCTTCCGCCGCCGTCGAACGTTTTTACAAAACCGTTCACATCCGCGGTGCATATGTCGCCTCCGACTACCTTATTTCTGTATATTATCAGATTGATATACACGGTGCCGTCATAATCCGGGTAATTTGTTATTTCGTACGTGTATCTTGTCATGGATTTTCTCTTGTATTTTCCGAGATCAAGCCCCTGCTGTTTTTGCAGCTCGTTGTAAGCCGCAAAAACGTTGTCGAATTCAGCCGGAATGGTGAGTTCTTGCTCATCTGTGGGCGTTTCGTTTACCGACCAGCCGAATTGTGATATAAATGCTATCCTATCCTCGTTCGTTTTGATCTTGCTGTAATTTACGCTCACCTCACTACCTGTTGGGCTCGAGTCGCCCGGCTCGTAGGTGGGGATGAATATAAGCAGTGCAACCATTGCGATGACCGATAGGGTAATGACACCGAAAAACTTTACGGTGGAAGCTTTCATGGAATATACGAACATACGGAACAGCCTCCTGATTTTTATAGATGTTCCATCTATATTCGATTATTTATGAAAACATTCCGGGGCAATGTCAGCTTGGCGTGATATCGACCGTGTCGTTCAGCGCAAACGAGTATACAAGCAGTTTCTCGGGATATCTGCCGAGCATATATCTGCAGGCTTCGGCGTAATATCGAAGCTGCATGGAGTGACGCTGCCTGAGGGTTTCCTCGACCGAGTTGCGATCGGCAAGCTCCGCTTGGGTGAAGCGGTCGGTCTTATAATCGGCTATCACAAGTCGACCGTCCTTATCGGTAAATAGGCAGTCGATGACTCCCTGGACAAGTATCTCCTCGCCTCGGAGCTTTTCTGCAAGCTCGGCAGAGGTGGTAAAGGAGGATGCCGGGAGCTTTACGTTAAATCGCTTCTCTCGCCAGAGCTCTCGCGCTTGCTTCATCTCTCGGTAAAGGGAGGATGAGAAGAAGCCCTCGAGCGCAGGGATGCTTATAAGATCTCCGATGCTTTGGCTTATAAATTCCTCATCGATAAGGCGGCGCAGCTCTGCTTCGATACCATGCTCCTCGACATCTTCAAAGTTGCAGAACTGCATAAATACGTGAGTTGCCGTTCCGATATCGGCGGCGGATGCTTGCTGCGTTTCCTCAAGGAATCGTGGCTTTTTCATCCTTGGAGCGTTGCTTTTGCCGGTGACTGCACTTTCAAGCAAAGCGGTATCCTCATACTCGTCAAGCAGATCCGGGAAAAGCTTTGATACCGATACCTTTGCCGGAAGAAGGGAGGAGTACGCGTGCGGATATACGTAGTCGAAGCGCTCACGGAACAGCTTCTCGAAAGCGTATATAGCGTCCCCATCTTTGCCGGAAATCGAAATATCGTAGTCTTCGCGCAAGGCGCGTGCGATCTTTTCTGTCGCTTCGAGTATTTCCTCGCGTTGAAGCTCATTGACATCCTTCGCTATATCATTGAGCAGATCATCCTCATCGGATGTGTCTATCCTGCAAAGCTCATCGCTACGCTCACTTCCGAGCACGGCGTAAAGTATCCAATCGAGATATGATGTCGCTTTTTTTATAGGCTCGGCTGAATCTGCCGGAGCCGACTTCACACTTTCTTTTATCTTTTGGATATATTCGAACGCGATGCCTTTTACATTTGCGGTAATAATGAGCTCATCGCGCGCTCTTGTAAGTGCGACGTAG
>CAZSUR010000170.1:0-296 GCA_964610075.1 uncultured Lachnospiraceae bacterium | reverse complement strand
TCGCGGAGAGCGTCGCTTATCGTCGCCGCTGATGCCTGGCGCATGGGAGTATCATACTTTGCCATTCCGGTGCTGTCGCACAGCTTTATTGTCAGGCCGGTGCTCTTGTTCAGCATCATGCTTTTTTTGAGATCCTCGGTATTGAAGGCTTTACCGGCATCGTAAAGAAAGCAGATAGGGAACTCGAGCCCCTTTGACGAGTGAATGGTCATTATCTTTACGCTGTTTGTGTCGGTTTTGGTATATGCCGACTTCATTTTTGTCTTTTTTTCTATCGCTTCACTGAGATAGCTCAA
>CAZSUR010000169.1:0-2904 GCA_964610075.1 uncultured Lachnospiraceae bacterium | reverse complement strand
GCGGTGGACGGAACGACGATAACCTCGGTATCCGACATCAAATCCATAATCGAGGAGAGAGCGGTTGGTGACGAGATAACCGTAACCGTATCGAGAATGAGCTCGGCTACAAACCGCAGCCATATTGAGGAGGTAACCGTTACCCTGACCGAGCAGGCAAGCGAATCCTAAGGCAAAGATAAATAAAGCTTCCGCAAGAGAAGGCTCAAGCGGCACCGTATCGGACGGATATACCTGCCGCCGAGGCGGTGCCCTTTGCTTTATCATAAAATCACGCAAGAAAGGCGGACACATCGGTGAATTCATATTCGGTACTTGTAGTCGACGACGAGAAGAACATACGGCAGCTCATCCGCAAATATGCAGAATTCGAGGGTCACTTCGTGACCGAAGCCGAAAACGGCATGAGAGCGGTGGAGCTTTGCCGAAAAAACAACTACGACATCATAATAATGGATATAATGATGCCCGAGCTTGACGGCTTTTCCGCCGTACGCGAGATAAGAAAGACCTCGCACGCACCCGTGCTCATGCTTTCGGCACGCGGTGAGGAATACGACAAGATAAACGCATTCGAGCTCGGAGTCGACGATTACGTCGTTAAGCCCTTCTCCCCGAAGGAGCTGATGCTCCGCATAAACGCGATAATGAAGCGCGTGACCGAGAGCGCAGCTCCGAAGGATCTGTTTAAGATAGACGGTCTGACCGTCGATTTTTCCGCGCGCATCGTCACCGTTGACGGTAAACGCGTGAATCTCTCACCGAAGGAATACGATCTGCTTTTCTATATGTGCCGCAACAAAAACATCGCGCTCACACGCGAAAAGCTCATAACCGAGGTGTGGGGCTACGACTTTTACGGAGATGACCGAACGCTTGACACTCATATAAAGCTGCTGAGAAAAAGCCTCGGCGAATACAGCAGACTTATCGTCACTCTAAGAGGGGTTGGCTATCGCTTTGAAACAATATAAAAACAACGGCAGGATAAAATGGAAGGTATTTCGCTCCTTTCTCATATTTATCGCAATAATCCTTTTCCTTTTATGGGCGCTTCAGTTCTTTCTGCTCGACGACATATACAAGATAATCAAGCGCTACGAGCTGACCGACACCGCGGATACCATAGCCGAGAAGATAGTTCTCCGCGACTCGGTCGTACAGAGCGCGGCAGAGCTTTCGGACAAGCGCGAGATATGCGTACGCATATTCGAGATGAAGAACGAGGATTCCGGACAGATGACCGTCGATATAAAATCGCTTAAAAACTGCCTTATCCACAACACCGAGAAGTATACCGTTTTTACCCTCTACGACGCGGCGGCGGAGCGCGGCGGACGCTTTTTGCAGCGATTCAGATACGACTCCGCATCAAGCTCCTTTTACAGCGTGTCCGACAATCTGTTTTCGCAGAGTAACGACACCGAAAGCATGGTGCTCTCGCAGATCATCACCGATATCGGCGGCACCGAGCATCTTCTGATACTCAACTCGGTGCTCTCCCCCGTCAGTGCGACGGTAAACACCATATTTATAATCTTGTGCGGCATATCCATCGTGATGCTGCTGCTCGGCTTTGCGCTCGCGCTGATCCTTTCACGGCGTATCTCCGCTCCGATAGTTTCGATAAACCGGAACGCAAAGGAGCTTGCCGACGGAAACTACGATACAGAATTCGAAGCCCGGGGCTACAAGGAGATATGCGAGCTCGGTGACACGCTGAACTACGCGGCGCGCGAGCTCGGCAAGGCGGACAGCCTGCGCCGCGAGCTTATATCAAACGTATCGCACGACCTCCGCACTCCGCTGACCCTGATCACCGGCTACGCCGAGGCGATGCGCGATCTGCCTGACGAGAACTCACCGGAGAATCTGCAGATAATCATCGACGAGGCGAAGCGCATGAGCTCGCTTGTAAGCGATATGCTCGACATATCTAAGCTCGAGTCGGGCGTGACCGAGGCAAGCCTCGATGAGGTAAACGTGACCGAATCGGTAAAGGATACGGTCGAACGCTACAACAAGCTGCTCGGTCGCGACGGATACGTGATAGAGTTCGAGTATGACGCCGAATATACCGTAACAACCGATATGTCGAAGCTGCTCCAGGCTCTCTGCAACCTGATAAACAACGCCGTCACCTACACGGGCGAGGACAAGAGGGTTATGGTAAAGCAGGAGCAGGTCGACTCCCCCGAGGGCAAGCGCCTGCGCCTCTCGGTCACCGACACGGGAGACGGTATTGAGGCGGATAAGCTTCCGCTCATATGGGAACGCTACTATAAGGTCGGAGGCGTGCACAAGCGCGCGGCGGTAGGTACCGGACTCGGGCTGTCGATAGTCAAGCGAATAGCCGAGCTGCTCGGCGGCAGCACCGGAGTTGTCAGCACTCCGGGCGTGGGAAGCACCTTCCATATAGAGATACCGTATACGGAGCAGAGCGGCACGCCGCAGATCTGACGGCACATCTCCGTGCGAGCGACAAGGGTGCTCAACATCATTCGAGCGCGCAGGCAAAGCTACACGCAGGACGGTGAGGTTGCGGCGCGAACCGAAAGCACCCCATAATTTGTGCCTTACGCGAGCGACGTTCGCTGCGAATCCCAAAGTCTGCGCCTTCTGCGAGCGATGTACGAGCGACATGAGTCGCAAGCATCTCAAAGCCTGCACCTTGCGTGAACTCAAAGCCGGAAGTGCAAGGAGAAAACATCCCAAAGCAAAAAATATTGCCCATCGGTATAAAAATTACCGATGGGCATTTTTAATTCATACTATCGCGCGCACTTCACCTTGTGCCGTGAGATGCACCGACTATCGTGAGATGTCACCTTGCGCTGTAAGATGTAAAAACATCGCTTTTCGAGCCGCGCATACGCAGCTATCCGCTCGCGTACTCGATACTGC
>CAZSUR010000168.1:404-2916 GCA_964610075.1 uncultured Lachnospiraceae bacterium | reverse complement strand
CAGCGGTCTCCAAAACCGCGTGCCGAGGGTTCGAGCCCTTCTGCCCCTGCCAAAAATACGGATACTGCGTTTGCGGTATCCGTATTTTTTATATAGCAAGTAACGAGCTAAGTGCCAAAAGATCCGCCGAGTCGGCGGTTTTTTTGTGCCGCGATGTCAGCGACATTCGATTATGGATGCAGTCAACGCGGCGCCGGGGGCAGAGCCCGATAATTACGCGATACGTTCGCGGCCGCTGTCACATGGTGGGGAGGGAGGCGAGCAGGTACGGCGGTCGGAAAAAATCAAGGTACAGCTTCGGCGCACCGAAGTTCTTCACCGCGAACCGCAAGAGGGCAAACAAAGCAATATCGCCCGCTTTGACTGAGCGGAGCTTATCTTGTGCGGATACTGTCAAGTCGCGGAGCGATTAAAAATCGTAAAGCATGATGCGTTGAATTTCAAAATAAATATTATTACAGCAGAAGCACCGTAGAAATACGGTGCTTTTTTGCGTGGGATCGCATAGCGGCGGAGAAAACGGGCAAAATGTGCACTCTGCCCAAAGCTTGGTGGAAAAATTGCACACTCTGTATATATCATGCCTCTAAAAAATCGAGAAAATCAAAAAAATGTCATTTTCTTGGTCTTCTCCCTATCATTTTTGGGCTTTTTGAGGGGGACAAGAACGACGAAATTCTTATAATTATATTTGTAAGAGCACAAAAAAGCTCTTGCGAGTACCTTTACGAATTTCCCGACAGAGAAGCACTCGGAGCTTGTCGCAAGACGGAGAAACGCACGCGTCTGCGAGACGTGTGTCAGCCGATCGCTTTTCTTTGAAATATCACCGAATGATATCGTGAGCGTACGCACGCCGCATGAGGCGAGCGTTGCACGAAGGGAGGCTTACCTATGGGCGAGCATAAAAATACCGCCGCATACAAGATCGTTTCGGATACCGATGGAAATCGCTATAAGTTTTACTGCGATATATCCGGAGCTCATGCGTGCACCACAAAGCCCTACTGTGCCGAAACTCCCGAAAAGGAGCTTATGCTGGCGTGGGAAAACGAGGGGAAGGCATATTTTAACCTTTGCCGGAAATGCGGCAGATGGGTGATATCCGCCGTGTACAATCCGGAGGTGTTCGAGTGCACCGATTGCGCTCCGTTCGAGCATGAAAACAGATTTTGCAAATTCTGCGGAGCTGTGGTCGACGCCGACGTGAGATACTGTCCCTCCTGCAAGCGCAAGCTGCATTATGAGGGAGATTGAGCGCGCTCGCGCTTGTTTCGCCGCTCTTGTTTTGCACATCTCGAGCACGGGAGCAAAGCACCGCGTGCTCACGCATTTGTAGGTCGAGAGTGAGACGGTGCGGTGATAGTGCAAGCAGCGGCGCGTAATCTCGTTGATTTGGGTGCGGCTCTCTCGGGAGATAGCGACAAGTGTGAGCCGCGGAATCGGCTCGCGCTGCGTTTTAAATACTCTTTCCGTTTTTGACACGGGCTAAATGGCGTCTTGCGATATGGGGAGCGCTTTAGGCGTGACTTTGCATCTTTTTACAGCGCGGCTTTGCGTCGTTTTACATCCACCGTTCCATGCCGTTTGGCGACGGATAGTCTTAACTCATCGAATTATATTACGCGCGAAGAATATATTTATATAAGCGACGTGGATCTTGAGCCGGAGCATGTGCTCCGTGGCGGTCACGCTGCAAGCTTATAAAAAAGGAGTAGCCGATATGGGTATGCGAGGTAAAATTATTGTTTTGGCATGCTTGATGCTCTGCCTTGCGATTCTTGCAGGATGCACCGACGGTGTGCGAAAGGATTCGGAGCAAACGACCCCAGACGTTTCGGACGTGACGGCTCAGGAGACCGGTAACGCATCGGAAGACGGTGCGGACAGCTCCGAAGCGTATGAGCTCGCGGCGCTTCAAAGCAGGATAAGAGCTGCCGGCTGCTCGGTTGGCATTGCCTTTGTCGATTACGTAGACGGCGAGCTTTCGGAGGCGGACACGGCGACATATTTCAGACAAAGTGAGACCGTCGAGGAATATCCGTATTTAAAAGATATAAAAACGGTAGCGTACGACGGAGGCGAGCTGTTCGTGCTTGCTCCGGCGACACGTGACGGGGTGATAACGGTATATCCGACGCTCATTACCGACGCAGGTGAGCTTGATGTGCAGCGCGACGAGGTCGTTTGCACCGGTGCACCTGGAGAGCCGATAGCGCTTCGATGCAATATAAGCGAGAGCTACTCGAACGTGCTCGTTTCGGTAAGCTGCGGTGAGGATGTGTGCGAGTTTTATCCGTCGATATCGCTTAAAGATGGGTGGAGCGTTGCAATCTACGACGGCTGCTACGATTTTTCGATAGATAACGTCCATAAGTATGTCGATCCGGCGTATTATATGCTCCCCGAAACCTATACAGAGATAAAGGAAGCGCTTGACGGCGGAAGCGACCTCATCTTTGCCGGAGATTTTTATTTCTGCGATCAGACGATGCTCCGCTTTGAGCTCGGC
>CAZSUR010000168.1:0-394 GCA_964610075.1 uncultured Lachnospiraceae bacterium | reverse complement strand
TGATGCAACATATGCTATGGATCCGGCGGATCACCGCTGGTACGTTATCGGCGGCGGCATCAGGGGCATGGGGCTCGATAATCTCGACGGGCTCGACTGATGAGAAGCTCGAGACGAGGCGGAGGTCTTTGGCTCTGTCTTATACTTAATATACTCATGAATTTTGATGGGTGCATCCCTGCCATTCTGCTGCTTGCACTTCATTTTTGGCTCAAAATATCATTCTGGTGGGCGGTGCTTGCGGCAGCTTTATGGGTAGCCGGGATAATTTTACATACACTCCTTATCGGCTGGTCTGCCGGCTGTGCCGACACTCCGGATAAGCCGAAGGAAAACAAAAATCCGTATTCAGCGGGAAAATAACGGAATACGGCTCGTACATATATCGCGGATA
>CAZSUR010000167.1:0-2917 GCA_964610075.1 uncultured Lachnospiraceae bacterium | reverse complement strand
TTCTCGGGTGCTTCCCTTTCGATACTGTATTCGATATTCTACAACGGACTTTATATGATCCCCGAGATAGTTATAACGGCTATCGCCGCGGTAGCTGTCGCACGCATACCGATGATAAAAAAATCGGAGCTTGAAACAAAATAAATATATGCCAATATCGGCGTCGGCGCACAGCGCACGACGTCGATATTTTTGTGTGTGCAAGCCGCGTCTGCAGCTCCGCATTTCTTGACATTGCGCCATTTATATGTTATCATTGGGTATCACTTTAAAGGAGATTTTTTATGATTCGATTCGGAGCAAAGGATGAGGCTTATAAGTTTGCATCCGGCAACAAATATATGTACAAAACAAGGGATATCGACACCTTCCCGAAAAAGATAACCCTCCACGCGGCGAAAAACGACACGGCTGCGTTCCAGATAGCTGTCTGCGCGGACGAGTACTACTCTCTTTCGGTTACCGATACGCCTTATTTTTCGCAGATGGGTGATATCTTAAACATTCGCCTGAGCGGAAGCTCGCCCGTGTTCTCGCAGGAGATAAATATTATAGATATGCATCTCGACGACGACGGGCTCTACAAGGCGGATGCCCTGCTCCGCGATGAGACGACCGAGCAGAAGCGCGAGGAGATCCGCATGGTATGGGTTGAGTATACGATACCCTCCGACGCCGAAGCCGGTGTATACAACGCCTCGGTATCGCTCTATTTAAAGAAAATGTTCGAGGACGAGACACTTGTCGGCAGCATAGATGTCGAGATCGATGTAGCCGATTATACACTCCCCTCCCCGTCTGAGTATGTATATCACCTCGACCTTTGGCAGCACAACTCCAACCTTGCACGCAAGCACGAGGTGACGCTTTGGAGCGACGAGCATTTTGCGATAATGGAGAACTATATAAAGACGCTTTCCGAGCTCGGACAGAAGGCAGTCACACTCGTGGTGTCCGAGATACCGTGGAGCGGACAGAACTGCTATCTCGAGGAGAGGGATAAAGCAAATCTCTACGAATACTCTATCGTCGGTATAAAGCGCGACAAGAACGGAAGCTTCGTATACGATTTCTCCAAAATGCAGAGATATATAGATCTTTGCGCGAAATACAATATAAACAAGGAAATATCCCTTTACGGACTCGCAAACGTCTGGACGGACGAGGAGGTAGGCTACGGCATATTCGGAAACGTAGCACCCGATTATCCGGACAATATACGTCTCAGATACTTTGACGAGGCGGACGGAAGATACAAGTATATAAGAAAAGCCGCAGAGATAGACAACTATATAAAGGCGCTGCGCGACTACTTCGTCGAGCGCGGTCTTATAGATATAGTAAGGCTTGCTGCGGACGAGCCGGCAGACGTTGAAAAGTACCGAAAGAGCATATATCATATCACCTCGATAGCTCCCGAGTTCAAGCTCAAGGCGGCGATAAACCATGCGGAGTTCGTCGGAGAGTTCGGAAACGAGGTATACGACTTCGTTCCGTATCTCAACGCGCTTGCAAGCGAATACGACAAGATGATGGAATACAAGCGCACGATGAGCGGTAAGCGCTTCTATTGGTACGTATGCTGTGCTCCGGAGTTCCCGAACACCTATCTTAAAAGCAATCTGCTTGAGAGCTACTTTATCGGAGTGCTGAGCTCCTACGCCGACATGGACGGATTCTTGCGCTGGAATTACACCGTTTGGAACGACGATCCGAGACGAGATGTAGGCTTTGGACTTTGGTGCGCGGGAGATACCAACTTCGTGTACCCGGCAAAGGACGGAACACCGCTTCTGACACTCAGATACAAGGCGCTCAAGCGTGGAATCGTTTTATACGAGTTGCTTGAAAAGCTGAAAAGGACCGGTCGTAAGGACGCACTCGAGCAGGCGTATGGCTTTGTAGTCAAGGAGAAGGATATTCGTACCTACTTTACAACAACAAACTCGATAGATGCAATGTGCAGCCTCGAATATAGCGATTACGCAAAGCTCAAGGACTTCCTTATAGCAGAGCTGATTAAATAAAAGCATATGCTCCCTCATTTGACGTGACGACGTCGCTCGAGGGAGCATTTTTGTGCTGTTCTATGCTTATCCGGCAATAAAGTGTCGCTCTTTTGTGTATACCTGACATAACTCCCGGAGTGCTTGCAAACAAAAAACAGAGTGCATATCCTGCACTCTGTTTTTATAATTAGAATTCTGCGTTTCCGACCGTTCTCGGGAACGGGAGCACGTCGCGGATGTTGGACATTCCGGTCAGGTACATTATCGCTCTCTCAAAGCCGAGTCCGAAGCCTGCGTGCTTCGTTCCGCCGTACTTTCTGAGGTCAAGGTACCACCAATAATCCTTTTCGTTAAGTCCGAGCTCCTTCATACGTGCGGTGAGCACGTCCATGCGTTCCTCTCTCTGGCTTCCGCCGATGATCTCTCCGATTCCGGGAACGAGGCAGTCCATTGCGGCTACCGTCTTTCCGTCGTCGTTTAGTCTCATATAGAACGCCTTTATCTCCTTCGGATAGTCGGTAACGAATACCGGCTTTTTGAACACTACCTCGGTGAGATATCTCTCGTGCTCGGTCTGGAGGTCGCTTCCCCACTCGACCGGATAATCGAACTTATCGTTGTTCTTCTTCAGTATTTCGATTGCATCGGTGTAGGTTACTCGTCCGAAATCGGAGTTAGCAACGAAGGTCAGTCTCTCGATAAGCTCGTTGTCAACGAACTTGTTTAAAAACTCGAGCTCTTCCCTTGCGTTGTCCATAACGTAGTTTATAATGAACTTCAGCATATCCTCGGCAAGATCCATGTTGTCCGAGAGATCCGCGAACGCGATCTCCGGCTCGATCATCCAGAACTCCGCTGCATGGCGGGTGGTGTTCGAGTTTTCCGCACGGAAGGTGGGGCCGAAGGTA
>CAZSUR010000166.1:2242-2924 GCA_964610075.1 uncultured Lachnospiraceae bacterium | reverse complement strand
AACCTCGTCCGGAGCCTCGGGGGTCACGTCCCCTATTCCGGTAAGCTCGGAAAAGGTAACGTTGCTTTTTGCGGTATCGACAACGTCGGTCGGAACGATTATCTTCGATGCCTTGCCGTTTGAAAGCGCAACGAGCGCCTCGTATTTCTTCAGCTCGAGCACCGCGCCATCAGCTCCTGCCTTCTTCAGCTCGCGCAGACCGTCAGCCTCCGCCTTTTTCGCGAGGAATATAGCTCGTGCTTCACCCTCGGCTCTCGCTATTCTCGCATCGCGCTCACCCTCTGCAGCGAGGATCATCGCCTGCTTGTCTCCCTCTGCGCGAGTGATAGCGGCAGCCTTGTGTCCCTCCGCCTGAAGAAGCGTCTCGCGTCGATCGCGCTCCGCCTTCATCTGCTTTTCCATCGCATTCTGGATCTCGCTCGGAGGAATTATGTTTTTAAGCTCGACGCGGTGCACCTTGATACCCCACTTGTCTGTTGCCTCGTCGAGTATTGAAGTCATCTTCGCGTTTATCGTATCTCTCGAGGTGAGCGTTCCGTCAAGCTCAAGCTCACCGACTATATTACGAAGCGTTGTTGCCGCAAGATTTGCCAGCGCGGAGATGGGATTTACAGCTCCGTACGCGTACAGCTTCGCATCGTAGATGCTGTAATAGATAACCGTGTCTATCTGCATCGTTACG
>CAZSUR010000166.1:0-2232 GCA_964610075.1 uncultured Lachnospiraceae bacterium | reverse complement strand
TAATAACCGGCTGGGGAGGAGAATCAAGCACCTGCTCCTTTGTCGTTATCTTCTTCGATATGGTTTCAATCAACGGGATCTTCACGTGAAGTCCGGCAGACCAGGTAGTTCTGTATTTGCCCAAAAGCTCGACGACGTACTCGCAAGCCTGCGGAACGATACGAACGTTCGCCAAAACAAGTATCAACAGAAGCACCAAAACAATAACAAAAATCATAAAAACCTCTCCTTCAAGATCATATTTCACGCGCCGGGCGCACGATTTTCATGTCATTCCGCCTTCTTTTTCGGTATAAGCTTTGAAATTATAAACACGACAAGCGAATATATACCGTTCAGAGCCCCCGAAAGAAGAAGCGAGCCTACGAACACTAACGCTACCATGACAGGCATATATACAGCCCTCTGCGTTACCTCGATCACCCTTGCGTTCAGGCGCGGATAAAGCCACGCATCGAATATATACGATACACAGTACGCTCCGAAGGTACAGGACGAGAGATGGTAGAACACCCACGACACGGCACGGCTGAAGCCGTTCTCCGTTTTAAACTCGATATCCTTGATTATAAGGAACACGAGCACCGAAAGCGCGAGCACGCCGATGCTTCCCCACTTCTGCCATACTCCCCACTTAAACAGATCGCCGTCGCAGCGCAGATAGGTGAAGGTACCGAGTGCGATATCGACCGCTACCGCAGCGAGGCAAAGCCATACCTTGCGCACCTTTATCGGGAACTCGCGAATATAGCAGCCTATGAAATAATAGGTTATCGGATATATCTCTACCCAAAAATCGGGATACACGTCGATATATGAGTTGAAAATGCTTTGAAAGGTCGTGAGCGCCATAAGAGTCACAACGAGCGCGGTCTTTTTTTTCTTCGAATCGAGCCCGTTATACAACACATTCAAAAACGGTATTATGATAAAAAGCCCGAGATACATCTCGACGTACCACGAATACGGAGCCGCGGAATACTGCGCGGTCTCAAGCCAAAACTCTCCAAAGGAGGGAACGGAGATGCCCTGCGTGCACTTAAAGGCAAAGGACACGGCGCTTGCAAGCAGATATATCGCAACCGTCTTTATAAGCCCCTTGTAATATCTCGCCTCCAGCTTTTTTTTGCACATGAGATAGCCGGACAGCATGATGAAAAGAGGCACGCATATCATAAAGAACGACCGTACCAGAGTCATCACGTACATTCTTTTTCCCACCATAGGCACGTTGTAATAGCCGATGTTAAGGAAGAAATGCACGCAAACCAAAGAAAAGAGTGCAAATACACGTATAAGATCCATTGAAAGACTGCGCTTGACCGATTTCATAAAATGTAATAACAGCTTTTTAAGCTACTCCTTTTTATCGAACTGATCCAACCGATGGGGGTATATTTATAAAGTAAAATTGTATGTGAGAAAATTATAAAATCAGCGTGTGATCCAGATATCGCCGTTTTAATGAATTGAATTGCCGAAGCAATTATTCTAAAAATCAGCGAACGATTCCGGTGCTTATGATTTAAATGATTTGACTTGGCGGTCGTAAGACCGCGAAAAGCCGATAGGCTTGCATAGAATTTTACAAAGTAAAATTCTGTTACGTGTCAATTATAACACATCGCACAAATAAATACAATATACTCAATCGCGTGCGGCGATGCGAGAATAATAGTCTCCCAGCACCACGATATCGTTTATATCAAAAAGCTCGCGCGCACGTCTGCTCTCGGCATCGGCAAAGCTGCTTCGCGCGGCATCGGAGTCAAGCTCCGCCGAGGCGATGTCGCCCGATATCCAAGAATAATCCTCGAACACAACAAAGCCGTCGTTATCGGGAGAGGTCACGTCTCCGCCGAGGAATGATATATCGCTACCCAGCGCAAAAAGATTCGCTATCGTCGGCAGCCAATCTATCGGCATCATCGGAGTCGATATCTCGCACGGCTCGATACCCTTTGCGTATATAAACGCCGGAACGTTGAAAAGGTTCTTGCCGTCCTTATATTCCTCCACCTTTGCGATATCCGAAAAGCCGTAGGTATAGTGATCGGTAAATGCGATTATCACCGTATCCTCTGCAAGTCCGCTCTCATCGAGCGCCGTGAGCAGAGTCTCAAAGAAATCGTCGGTATCGGCGGCAAGCAGGAGGCAGTTGTTCTTCTCCTCGTCCTCCTCGAGCCCTACAAGCTCGGGATGCTTTTCCGTTGCCGTCCTTACTATGTCGTT